>NZ_JANGBZ010000053.1:0-21467 GCF_024462915.1 Clostridium sp. DFI.5.61 | reverse complement strand
CCCCCCCCCCCCCCCCCCCCCCCCCCCCCCCCCCCCCCCCCCCCCCCCCGCTCCTCTTATTTTCCAACGCAGAAACGCTGGAAGATCCGGTCGGTGATGTCCTCCCGCACGGAGGCGCCGGTGAGCTCCCCCAGGGCGGAGAGGGCCTCCTCCACGTCGGTAAGCAGGGCGTCCGGGGTGACGCCGGCGGACAGTCCAGCCTGGGCGCCCTCCAGCCGCTCCAGCGCCCGGGAGGCCGCCTCCTCCTGGCGGGCGTTGGTGAGCAGCTCCCCATAGGCCTCCTCCCCGGTCTGCCGGGGCAGTGCGGAGCGGATGGCCTGTTCCAGCTCCTCCAGGCCCTGTCCTGTCCTGGCGCTCAGCTCCACCACAGGGGGCATGGGGTCCAGGGACAGGAGGGGGAGGGGGGCGGAGAGGAGGTCAGACTTGCTCCGCACCAGCACGGTGGGGGCCAGAGACATGGCCTGAGACAGAAGCTCCCCGTCCTCCTGTGTCACAGGGGAGGAGCTGTCCCAAAGCACCAGGATCAGCTCTGCCGACTCCATGGCAGCCCGGCTGCGCTCCACGCCCATCTGCTCTACCCGGTCTGGGGTGTCCCGCAGGCCGGCAGTGTCGATCAGCCGCAGCAGGGTGCCCCCTACGGTGACGGTCTCCTCCACGGTGTCCCGGGTGGTGCCGGGGATCTCAGTGACAATGGCCCGTTCGTAGCCCAGCAGGGCGTTGAGCAGGGAGGACTTGCCCGCGTTGGGACGGCCCACGATGGCGCACCGCAGGCCGTGGAGGATCTGGCTGCCCCGGCGGCAGGTGGCCAGAAGGGCCCGGAGCTGGGCGGCCTGCCGGGACAGGACCACCTCCAGTTCGCTCTCCCGGAAGGGGTCGATGTCCTCGTCCGGGTAGTCCAGCACCGCGTGGAAGTGGGCCATCACGTCTACCAGGGCGGAGTAGATGCCGCCGATCCGCCGGGACAGGGCCCCGGACAGCTGTCCGGCGGCGTGGCGGGCCCCCTCCCGGCTGGAGGCTTCCAGCAGATCGCCCACCGCCTCCGCCTGCACCAGATCCAGACGGCCGTTAAGAAAGGCACGGCGGGTGAACTCCCCCGGTCCGGCCTGTCGGGCCCCGTGGGAGAAGAGGGACTCCAGCCCCAGAGAGAGCACCATGGGGGCGCCGTGGCAGTGGAGCTCAGCGGTGTCCTCACCGGTGTAGGAGGCCGGGCCCCGGGTATAGGTGGCCAGCACCTTGTCGATGACCGCCCCCTCCCGGTCCAGCAGGTCGCCGTAGATCAGGCGGCGGGGGGGATGGGCCTCCAGCGGCCGGCTGTCCGCTGCCCGGAAGGCGGCGGACGCGGCGGAGACGGCCTCCGGCCCGGACAGACGCAGGATGCCGATAGCCCCCGGCCCGGCAGGGGTGGCCACGGCGGCAATGGTGTCGGTGGTTCTCTCCATCAGAACGATACTCCTTCCTGGCGGCGCGCTTCGACAGGAAACGCAGCGGTTCCTGCAAAAAATATTTTTGTGCAAACTGGGAGGAAAAAATCCCTTGACAGGCGTTATGAAAACCGCCGGGCTGCATACGGACAGCAGAGAGTCAACATAACACCCTGTGGAAAACCCTGTGGAAACTGTGGAAAACCCGCCCGGCGGTGGAAAAGAAGGAGGGAGAGGCAGTTTCCAAGGGTATGCATCGCCCTGTATATCCGCATGTCAAAAAATCCGGGGGCGGAGTGAGGACAGGGACGGAGCGGAAAAAAGAGCGAGGAAAAAATGAAAGAATACCGCCGTGTCCGCCATGCGGCGAATACGGCGGTCCTGACTGTGAGGGGATACTCAGACCTGCTGGGAGATGCGGCGGCTGATGGCCCGGGCGGCCTGGACGCCGGAGGCGCCCGCCTGGGCCAGGCCGCGGGTGACGCCCGCCCCGTCACCCGCGGCAAAGAAGCCGGGGATGGAGGTCTCCAGCTCGCCGGACAGCTCCAGACGGGAGGAGTAGAACTTCACCTCCGCCCCGTAGAGCAGGGTGTCGTGATTGGCGGTGCCCGGGGCGATCTTGTCCAGGACGTAGATCATCTCAATGATGTCATCCAGCTGCCGCTTGGGCAGGGCCAGGGACAGGTCCCCGGGGACGGCAGCGGTGAGGGTGGGCCGGGTGAAGGACTTGCCTAACCGGTGTTCGTTGGTGCGCACGCCCTTCACCAGATCGCCGAAGCGCTGGACGAGCACGCCGCCTGCCAGCATGTTGGACAGGGAGGCGATGTGCTTGCCGTAGCGGTAGGGCTCGTTAAAGGGCTGGGTGAAGCGGTTGGACACCAGAAGGGCGAAATTGGTGTTCTCGCTGCGCAGCTTGGGGTCGGCGTAGGAGTGGCCGTTGACGGTGTTGATGCCCTCCACGTTCTCCGCCACCACGTGGCCGTAGGGATTCATGCAGAAGGTGCGCACCTGATCCCCGTACCCTTTGGTGCGGTAGACAAGCTTGGACTCGTAGACTACGTCAGTGATGTGCTCAAAGACCTGGGCGGGCAGCTCCACCCGTACGCCGATATCCACTTGGTTGTTGATGAGGTGGATGCCAAGGCCCTTGCACTCCTCGGCGAACCACTCGGCGCCGGAGCGGCCGGGGGCGGCGATGAGCCAGCGGCAGGAGAGCTCCTCACCCTTGCCCAGGGTCAGGCGGAAATCCTCGCCCTCCCGGGCGATGTGGGTGACGGGGGTGTTGAACCGGAACTCCAGCTTGTCCTTCAGCCCCTCATAGATGTTCTGGAGGATGCGCAGATTGTTCTCTGTGCCCAGGTGCTTGCACCGGGCCTGGAGCAGATGCAGGTCATAGGCCAGCGCCCGGCGCTCCAGGGCCCTGGCCTCGGGGGTGGAGGTGGAGAAGCACTCGGTGGTGGCGCCGTGGGCCACGTTGATGGAGTCCACATAGTCGATCAGCTCCATCACCTCCCGGGCGTCCATGAAGTCGGTGAGCCAGCCGCCGAACTGGGTGGTGAAGTTGAACTTTCCGTCAGAGAAGGCCCCGGCCCCGCCGAAGCCGCACATGGTGTCGCACACCGGGCAGTGGATGCACTCCTTCACCTTGCCCGCCACGATGGGGCAGCTGCGGTGGTAGATATCCCGCCCCTGGTCCAGGGCGGTGATCTTCAGGTCGGGATGGAGGCGTGCCAGCTCATAGGCGGCAAAGATGCCCGCCTCGCCGCAGCCCAGGATGACGACGTCGTACATGGGGTTCATGGGAGAGCTCCTCTCATAGTGTAGTAGAAAACAGATGGCAGGCCCGCCCAACAGGACAGACACATCTATGATAGCACAGAAATGAGAAAAAGAAAAGGGAATTGGACAAAAACAGGAGGGAAGGAGATCAATTCCGGGACAGGCGGCCCACCACCAGTTGGGCGCATAGGCCGGTGAGGGTGCCGGTAATGAGCCCGGCCAGCACCAGATAAGGGAGATAGACCAGCACCACCCAGCTCTTGGCGATGGCGGCGGCGGCCAGCAGCTGGCCCAGGTTGTGGCATACGGCGGACAGGGGGCTGCTGACCCAGAGCTGGCCCCGGCCCAGCACCCGGCGCAGGAGGAGCAGGGCGAGATAGCTGAGCAGGCCGCCCCCCAGGCTGTACAGCAGGGTCATCATCTGGCCGGAAAACACCGCGCCCAGAAAGATCCGGGAGAGGAGGATGAGCAGGGTGTCCCGGGGCCCCAGGACGAACATGGCGTAGACGGTGACGATGTTGGCCAGCCCCAGCTTGATGCCGGGGATGGGGACCGGAGGGGGCAGCTGGGCCTCAGCCAGAAAGATGGTCAGGGCGATGGCGGTGAGAAGGGCGGCCCGGGTGAGGCGGCGGGCCTGGGAGGGGCGCTTATCCTGTGGCGGAGTCAAGACCATCCCCTCCTCCCTCGATTTGAATGACCAGCCGGTTGGGCAGGCAGACCACGGGGACGGTGCCGTCGGAGATCCATCCCTGGTCCACACAGACCTGGTCCGGGCAGTCCGCGGACTCCACCCTGATCCGGCCCGGCTGGGCGGTGATGGTGTTGGTCCGTCCCTGGAACTCCACTGTAAAGGTGAGAGGGGCGGAGAGACTGTCCAGATCGATCTCCCGGATCAAGACACCGTCCTGATAGATACGGGCCATGTGCCCGCCCCCGGACCAGCGGCCCAGCAGGAGGATGGCGCCGACGGACAGCAGGGCGGCGGCGGCCAGCACGCCTACCCAGAATCTCGTGCGTTTCATAGCTGGATCACCGTCACCTCCAGGTCCTGATAGTCCTCTGCCAGCGTGAAGGAACCAGCCAGACCGGCAGTGACCCACAGGGAACCGTCCTCCAGCACCAGCACCATCTCAAAGTCCTGATGGGTCCGCCAAAAATCGGCCCCCCAGTCTGCCCCCCGGACGAACACGGCGGTGGAGAGAGCGTCGCAGTACACCCCCAGAGGAGAGACGATGGTGACGCTCTTCAGGCCGGACCGGGCGGGAGCGGCGGTCTCCGGGTCCATGATGTGCCAGTAAGTCTGGCCGTCCTCCTCAAAGTAGCGCTCATAGCCGCCGGAGGTGATGACCGCCTGGCTGCCGGTGAGCTCCAGGACCCCCAGGTAGCCGGAGCTCCCCGCCTCCGGGGTCTGGATGCCAATGCGCCAGGGAGAGCCGTCCGGCTTGTCCCCTGCGGTCCGCACGTTGCCGCCCAGATTGAAGATGGCGGGTTCCCCGCCGGCCAGCTCCGCCAGCAGATCGCTGGCCCAGCCCTTGGCGATGGAGCCCAGATCCAGCTGCATCCCCTGGGGCAGGCGGACCCGGCAGCCCTCCGGGTCCAGCTCCACCTGGGTGTAGTCGATGCGGGCGGCCAGCTCCGCCAGCTCCTCCGGTCCGGGGACACGGTACTCGCCGGTGGTGAAGCCCCAGGCATGAACGGCGGAGTAGGCGGTGATATCCAGAGCCCCCTGGGTCTCCCGGCCATAGGAGAGGGCCAGGGAGAGCAGCTGGAAGGTCTCCTGAGAGACCGGGACCCAGGCCCCTTCCCCATGGTTGATGGCGGAGATGTCGCTGTTCTCGTCGGTAACGGAGAGCAGATGCTCCAGCTGGTAGATCCTCTCCGTAGCCTGGTCCAGCACCTGCTGGCCGCTGTCACCATAGGCGGTGAGCTCCATCACGGTGTTCATGGCAAATATGGTAGAGGAGGTCTCCCTGGTCTGGGCGCAGCCGGACAGCAGCAGGGACAGCACCATGGGCAGGAACAAGAATCGGACAGAGTGCACAGCGTTACCTCCAAAGATCGGGATGTTCTGCATACACAGTGATTATTATTTTAACATATGGCCGGGGCTTTGTCATGAAAAATTGAAAAAGATATGGAGAGCCATAGATCGGAGGAGCAGGGGCCGCCTGGACGGAAATGCTGAGGGGTGGACCTGAAATACCTTTTCCGTGGAGGGGAGGTGCCCCGCGCATGCGCAGGGGATGAGAGGGCGTCTTTTCTCTCCGGGGCAGGGGGCGGAGCGTGCCGGGAGGCTGGACTTTTCAAGGGGCGGGGCCCCTTTGTCGTTGCTTTTTTCCTCGATTTGGTGTAAACTAGGGTATCATTTTATTGTCAGGAGGAGAACATCTATGGATGACAAGGTAAAAGAACTGCTGGACCGCATCAGAGACACCGCCTCCGCAGCCGCCGACACCGCGGCGGACACCGCCCGGGTGGCCGGACGGAAGGCCGGCCAGATGGTAGACGTGGCCAAGCTGAACGTCCAGCTCTTTGACCTGAACGGAGAGTTCTCGGACATTCTGAAAAAGCTGGGACAGGTGATGTACGACACCCACAGGGGCCAGGGCGGAGAGAGTACCGACGTGGCCGGCCTTCTGGAGCGGGCGGACGAGGTCTCGGAAAAGATCAGAGAGGTGAAGGCCCGCATCTCCGATCTGCGCCAGAGCCGGACCTGCCCTGCCTGCGGCGCCTCCTGCGGCAAAGAGGACAAATACTGCCGGGGCTGCGGCGCCCCTCTGTAAGGAGACGGAGATGGACTTCACATTCCAACAGTATGAAGAGAGCGCCCAGGCCATCCGCGCCCGGCTGGGCGGCTTCGCGCCCAAAGTGGCTATGATCCTGGGCTCCGGCCTGGGTTACCTGGGGGACCAGGTAGAGGGGGCGGTGACGGTCCCCTACGGCGAGATCCCTTATTTCAAATCCTCCACCGCCCCGGGGCACAAGGGCCGGCTGGTCTTCGGCACTCTGGAGGGCCAGCGGGTGGCGGTGATGCAGGGCCGCATGCACCACTATGAGGGCTACTCCTATGAGGAGGTCTCCTACGCGGTCCGGGTGCTCCGGCTGCTGGGGTGCGACACCCTCATCGTCACCAACGCCGCCGGCTGCGTCCATACGGGCTGGCAGGCGGGGGACCTGATGCTCATTACTGACCACATCAAGCTGTTCTCCCAGTCACCCCTGCGGGGGGAGAACCTGCCGGAATTCGGAGTGCGTTTTCCAGACGCCTCCAAGCTCTATACGCCCCGCCTGCAGGAGCTGGCCCGGCAGACCGCTCAGGAGCAGGGCCTCACCCTGCGGGAGGGGGTCTACTTCTACTGCTACGGCCCGCAGTACGAGACCCCTGCGGAGGTGCGGGCCGCCCGCATCCTGGGGGGTGACGCAGTGGGCATGTCCACCGCGCCGGAGGTCGTCGTGGCCGGACACTGCGGCATGGAGGTGCTGGGGATCACCCTGCTGTCCAACATGGCCGCCGGCATCCTGGACCAGCCCCTCTCCGAGCGGGAGGTGCTGGACGCCGCCGAGGCGGCGAAGGAGAAGTTCTCGGGGCTGATCCGGGCCTGTCTGCGGCGGATGTGAGCCGCACCGGCGCGCCCCTGTTCCGCAGCTTGAGGAGAAGGGAGCGTCTCTATGCTGACACTTTTTAACCGCGCGGAGCTGCTGGTCACCTGTGACATGATCCGGCTGGCCCGGGTCCGGGAAGCTCTGGCTGCCGCTGACATCGATTATATCTGCCGAGCCAAGGACCTGTCTGGCCGCGGGGGGCATACCTCCAGCTTTGGCGTGGGCCCCGGGGCCCGGGTGGAGTATAAGGTCTATGTGAAACGGACGGACCTGGAGCGGGCCAAGACTGTTTTGTAAGGAGCGAGAGGATGCCCATTTTATTTTCTGACGTGACCGTTGTGCCCATGGACGGGGCGCCGCAGGTGCTGGAACACGCCTATGTGGCGGTAGAGGGGACGAAGATCGCCTCCGTGGGGACTGAGCCCCCCGAGGGGACCTTTGACCGGGTGGTGGACGGCGCCGGGAAGGTGCTCCTCCCCGGCTTTGTCAACGCCCACACCCACCTGCCCATGACCCTGATGCGGGGCTACGGCGGGGGATGCGACCTGCACACCTGGCTCAACCAGTATATCTTTCCTGCCGAGGCGCGCCTGGACAGCCGGGCGGTGGCGGCAGGGGCCGGGCTGGGCCTGGCGGAGATGATCGCCTCCGGCGTCACCTGTGTAGCTGATATGTATATGCACACCGGGACCATCGCGGAGCAGATCCTGGAGGCGGGCATCAGTGCCAACCTGTCCTGCGGCGGGGTGTACTTCGGCGCGCCAGAGGATTTCTCCCCCGAGACCTGCGGCGACTGCCGGAACCAGGCCGCCCTGACAGAGGAGTGGCATGGGGCGGGGGCGGGCCAGATCCTGGTGGACGCCTCGGTCCACGGGGAGTACACCTCCAATCCCCCTCTGTGGCGGTGGATGGCCGAGTACGCCGCAGAGCACCGACTGGGGATGCACGTCCACGTCTCTGAGACCCAGTCGGAGCACCAGGCCAGCCTGGAGCGGTGGGGCAAGACCCCCATCCAGGCCCTGGACGGGTGCGGGGTGTGGGACTGCGGCCGCTCACTGGCGGCCCACTGCGTCTACACCACGGAGGAGGACTGGGCTCTCATGGCGGAGAAGGGGATCTCCTGTGTCCACAACCCCTGGTCCAACCTGAAGCTGGGCTCCGGGGTGGCCCCTATCCCGGCCATGATGCGGGCGGGAGTCAACGTGGCCCTGGGCACCGATGGCATGTCCTCCCACAACAGTGCCGATCTCTTCTCCGATATCAAGCTGGCCGCCGTCCTGCACAACGGGGTGGAGCGGGACCCCATGGCCGTGAATGCCTGGGCCGCCCTGGAGATGGCCACCGTCAACGGCGCCCGGGCCCTGGGCAGGGATACCGGGGTCATCGCCCCGGGAAAGACGGCGGACCTGATCCTGGTGGACCTCTCCGCCCCCAATCTCATCCCCTGTCACGACCCGGTGGAGGACCTGGTCTTTTCCGCCCACGGCTCTAATGTGGAGATGAATATGGCCCGGGGACAGGTCATATATGAGAAGGGGAGCTTTCTCACCCTGGACCTGGAGCGGGTCCGCTGGGAAGTGGAGCACTACGCCCTCCCGCTGATCTTCGGGTGAGGACCCAGTCTCACAAATTGAGGAGGATACACTATGACCCGACAAGACCAAGCGCCCCGCCGAATGGCAGCGGCCAAACCGAATACATTTTTTGGAGGAGCCGCCATCCTGGCAATGGGGATCTTGGTGGTAAAGGTCATCGGCCTGTTCTATAAGATCCCGCTGGTCAACATCATCGGCAGCGAGGGAAGCGCCGATTTCAACAACGCCTACAACATCTACTCAGTGCTGCTGACCATCTCCACCGCCGGCCTGCCGGTGGCGGTGTCCAAGATGGTGTCGGAGGCCAACGCCCTGGGGCGGCAGAACCAGGTGCACAAGGTGTTCCGCCTGTCCCTGGCAGCCTTCCTGACCCTGGGTGTGGTATCCTTCCTGATCATGTATTTTGGCTCAGAGCAGCTGGCCGGCATGATGCACGACTCCCTTGCGGCGGCGGGCATCCGCGCGCTGGCGCCGGCGGTGATCTGCGTGGGCTGCCTGTCCGCCTTCCGGGGCTATGCCCAGGGCCACGGGAATATGACGCCCACCGCGGTCTCCCAGATTCTAGAAGCGCTGTGCAAGCTGGTCATCGGACTGGGGCTTGCCTACTGGCTGGTGCGGGCAGGCCAGCCCAGCCATGTGGCGGCGGCGGGGGCCATTACCGGCGTCACGGTGGGCACCATCCTGGCCCTGGCCTATATGATCTTCAACTTCGTCTCCACCCGCATGCGGGAGGAGAAGGACACTCAGGACGCTCCGGACTCCGCCCGGCGCATCCTGTCCACCCTGATGAAGATCGCCATCCCCATCACCATCAGCTCCTCCATGGTGGGCATCGTCACCGTCATCGACTCCGCCCTGGTCCAGGGACAGATCCAGAAGGTGCTCATCTCCGACCCGGACAGCTGGGCGCTGTACCAGCAGGTGGTGGACTTCGCCCCCCTGGAGGCGGCACGGGACGCCTGGCAGCAGGCCGTGAGCTCCGGCGCGGCGGCCGAGGCGGTCTCCCAGCTCTACGGGGCGGTGGAGCTGGCGGCGGAAAATATCAGCCGTAGCCTCTATGGGAATTACAGCGGCGCACTGACCATCTATAACCTGCCCCTCTCCCTGATGGCCGCCATCACCGCCTCGGTCATCGCCGCAGTCTCCGCGGCCCTGGCCCGGCGGGACCGCCGGGGGGCGGCCAGGATCACCGGCTCCGCCCTGCGGATCACGGCTCTGCTGGCTTTCCCTATGGGGGTGGGGCTCTTCGTGCTGGGCACCCCCATCATCCGACTGATCTTTCCGGAGCTGGACGCCTCTGTGGCGGGGCCCCTGTTGTCTACCCTGGGCATCGCCTCCATCTTCGTCTGCCTGATGCTGGTGTGCAACTCTGTCCTCCAGGCCCATGGCTTCATCAATCTGCCCGTGGTCATCATGGCACTGGGGGGCGTAGTGAAGATCGTCACCAACTACAACCTGGTAGCCGTGCCCACCATCGGCATCTCCGGGGCACCGGTGGGCAATGTGCTCTGCTTCGGACTGTGCATGGTACTGGACTTGGTGGTCATCGCCCGGGTGATCCACGGCCGGCCGGACTACCTGCCTCTGCTGGCCAAGCCGGCAGCCGCGGCGGGCGTGATGGGGCTGGGGGCCTGGGCGGTGTACGGCCTGCTGTCCAAGCTGCTCAGCTATGAGGAGGTTACCCAGGCGGGGGAGACGATCCAGACCCTGGGGAAGACCGGCAACGGGATCGCGGTGATGGGAGCCATCCTGATCGCGGTCATCATCTATGCGGTTTTGGTGGTGGCTCTCCGCGCTATCTCCCGGGAGGACCTCTCCCTCATGCCTAAAGGGGACAAAATCGCGAAAATTTTGAGGCTATGAGCTGATTTCTAGTGAAAATACCTTGCAGAGGATGAGAAACTGTGGTAAATTTTCAAAGTATGGAACGATACAGCTTCCAGGACCTGAACCGGATCATGGCGCTGCTGCGCCAGCCGGGCGGCTGTCCCTGGGATCGGGAGCAGACCCACGAGAGCATCCGGCGGAACATGCTGGAGGAGGCCTATGAGGCGGTGGAAGCCATCGACGAGAAGGACCCCGGACACCTCAAGGAGGAGCTGGGGGATGTGTTGCTCCAGGTGGTTTTCCACGCCAGAATGGCGGAGGAGGAGGGGCTCTTCACCCTGGACGATGTGGTGGACGGCATCTGCAAAAAGCTGGTGTTCCGACACCCCCATGTCTTTGGCACAGTGGACGCCCGGGACTCCGGCCAGGCGCTGAACACCTGGGACGCCCAGAAGCGGGAGGAGAAGGGGCAGCGCACCGCTGCCGACACCCTGGACAGCGTGGCCAGATCCCTGCCTGCCCTGATGCGGGCGGAGAAAATCCAGGACAAGGCCAGAAAGGCGGGCTTTGACTGGGCGGAGATGGGTCCGGCGCTGGACAAGGCGGAGGAGGAGCTGGGTGAGCTGCGCCAGGCCGTGGAACAGGGGGCCAATGTGGAGGAGGAGCTGGGCGACCTGCTCTTCGCCGCCGTCAAGGTGGGCCGCTTTGCAGGGCTGGACAGTGAGCAGGCCCTGCACGGCACCTGTGAAAAGTTTATCCGCCGCTTCCGGCGGGTGGAGGAGCTGGCCGGAGGACGGCCGCTGGACAGCCTGGGACTGCACCGGCTGGAGGAGCTGTGGCAGCAGGCCAAGCAGGATGAGGCTTAAAGGCTGAAAAGCTTTAAGTAATATTATTCAAAAGACTGGCGCACAGGCGCCGAAACATGCTTTAGGAGGAAATCACAATGAATAAGACCGAACTGATCAATGCCGTGGCTGAGAAGGCTGAGCTGTCCAAGAAGGACGCGGAGGCCGCCGTGACCGCCATGATCGACGCCATTACCGGCGCTCTGGTGGAAGGCGAGAAGGTCCAGCTGGTCGGCTTTGGCGCCTTTGAGGTGAAGGCCCGTGCCGAGCGTGTCGGCCGCAACCCCCAGACCAAGGAGACCATCACCATCCCCGCCTCCAAGACTCCCGTGTTCAAGGCTGGCAAGGCCCTGAAGGACGCCGTCTCCAAGTAAGCAGGATTATAGAAAAAGGGGGTGCCTTCGCCCCCCCCTTTTCTCCATGGAGGAATACGATGCGATTGGATAAATGGCTGAAGGTATCCCGCCTGATCAAGCGGAGGACCGTGGCAAATGAGGCCTGTGACAACGCCCGGGTCATGGCAAACGGACGGCCGGTGAAGGCCAGCTATGACGTAAAGGAGGGGGATGTGCTGGAGCTGCGGTTCGGAGAGAGAACGGTCAAGGTGGAGGTGCTGGTAGTGGCAGAGCACATGGGCAAGACCGAAGCGGCCGCTATGTACCGGGAGATCCTTTAGAGAAATAAGAAAGCGCGCTACCCCCCAAAACAGGGGCGGCGCGCTTTTGTCATTCAGCTGTGTTCCCGGATGCTGGACATCTCCTGGGCGATGTTCAGGACATGGTCGCCAATGCGTTCGAAGTCGGTGAGCAGCTCAGAGTAAAGGATACAGGCCTCATCAGAACAGATCCCGGCCTTCATCCGCTCCAGCTGATCCTTGCGGAACAGGTCGGTCATGTCATCGATGCGCTGCTCCAGAGCAGAGACGTCCGTCAGCCAGAGCAGGTCGCCAGCCTCCCGCTGATGCAGGGCGTTCAGCGCCTCCAGACAGATGTCCCGCATCTGGCAGATCTCCTCCTGAGCCTGGGCGGAGAACTGGATGTGCCGTTCCTCCAGCAGCTTGGAGTAGCCGCAGATGTTGATGGCGTGGTCGCCGATGCGCTCGATATTGCCGGTGATGGTAAAATAGCTGCTGACGATGCTGGAACCCTGCTCGTTGGTCTCATAGGTGATGAGACGGGAGATATACTTGGAGATCTCCTTATTGAGGAAATCCAAGTAGCTCTCCATCTTCTCGGCCTTGGTCAGAAGACTGCTGTTCCGACTGAGCACCGCGTCAAAGCTGGTCTCGATGTTGTCCTGGGCCATATCCAGCATCCGATCCAGTTCCTGCTGCAGCTGGCCGATGTGGATAGCGGAGGCGCCCAGGTTGCCGTCCTTGCTGCTGACCTGGACGGGGGTCAGGTATTCCAAGTGCATCTCGTCCCGGTTCTCCTCCGGCTGCTCGGGCAGGATACGCACCGCCAGGCTGGCCAGTTGATTGCCCAGAGGAAGTAGCAGAAGGGTAGTGACAATATTGAAAATAGTGTGCATGTTGGCAATCTGGGCAGCCGGCGCATCAGGGGTAAAGGAGGCCACCAGATCGGCCAAGGGAAACAGGATGCAGAGGATGGTAAAGAGCACCGTGCCGATGATGTTGAACATCAGGTGGATGATAGTAGCACGTTTGGCGCTGCGGCTGGTGCCGATGGAGGCCAGGACCGCAGTGATACAGGTACCGATATTCTGGCCAAAGAGGATGAACACAGAACTGGAAAAGCTGATGGCACCGCTGGTGGCCAGAGCCTGAAGGATGCCCACTGAGGCCGAAGAGGACTGGATCAGGGCGGTAAACAGGGCGCCCACGGCGATGCCCAGCAGGGGGTTGGAGAATCTGGTCATCAGGTCCACAAAGGCCTGGGAGTCACGCAGAGGCATCATGGAGGAGCTCATCATCTCCATGCCGATAAACAGCACGCCGAGACCGGCCATGATCTGGCCGATGTGGTGGGCCCTGGGCATCTTGACAAAGACCACCATGGCCACGCCGATGAAAGCGAAGAGAGGGGCAAGGGCGCCCACGTCCAGAGCAATCAGCTGTCCGGTGATAGTGGTGCCGATATTGGCGCCCATGATGATCCAGACCGCCTGGTTCAGGGTCATCATCCCGGAATTGACGAAGCCCACCACCATGACTGTGGTGGCGGAGGAGGACTGGATCACGGCGGTGATGCCCGCGCCCACCAGGACGCCCAGAAAACGGTTGGCAGTCAGCCGCTCCAGGATCAGCTTCATCTTGCTGCCGGCAGCGGCCTCCAGGCCGGAGCTCATCATCTGCATGCCGTACAGGAACAGCGCGAGACCGCCCAAAAGACTCAGAAGGCCTGAAACAGACATAGGGATTCCTCCTTCAATCAACACAGCTTCCGCCGAGAGGAGCGAAACAAAGGGCATGGAAAAAGCATAACCCACATCATAAGATGATCGGCGCGGGCTATGCTTGAAAACTGTACCAACAGGGTTCCACATCAAGACCATGTTCAATACCGGAATATTCTGCAATGATATTATAAGGGGGAAGGTTTCCCAGTGTCAATACCATTCTTGGACAAAATTTGACAGACGGACCATAGGACTGTTTTGCGAGATGCGCACACTGGGGTAGAAAAGCGAAATGTCTACCAAAAGTCTACCAAAAAAGGGCGGCGGTGGCCTGGAGTTTCAGGGCCTTGCTGCCCCTTCTGTTTTCATGTGTCTACCAAATGTCTACCAGGGAAACTTTTTAGGCGTAATCTCGGGGATTTTTCCCTTGATCTCCCCCTTTTTATAACCAATTCCTCCTGTGTCAGAAGTGTTGTACAGGCATAGTGGGCCGAAATGTTCTGGAAAAGGCCCGGTTTGTCAGAAAACAGCGACTTTTGTCAATATAAAAAGGAGGAATATCCAATGAGAAACCTGAAGCGTGCTCTCAGCCTGGCTCTGGCTTCCGTTATGCTCCTGGGCATGATGGTCGTGGGCTCCAGCGCTAAGGGCCTTGACGACTTCAGCGACAACGCTGAGATCGTCAACAAGGACGCCGTGGCGGTCACCTCTGCCATCGGCCTCTTTGACGGCTACGAGGACGGGTCCTTCGGCCCCGAGAACGTAGTCACCCGCGCCGAGATGGCGGTCATCATCTGCACCATGCTGTATGGCGCCGGTGTGAACGTCAACCAGTTCGCGGAGACCAATGTGTTCACCGACGTCCCCGCCTGGGCGCAGGGCTATGTGAACCTGTGCTCCAGCCTGGGCATCGTGGCCGGCGTGGGCGACGGCAAGTTCGACCCCAACGCCACCGTGACCACCGCGCAGGCCGTGCTGATGCTGTGCCGCGCCCTGGGCTACTTCCAGAGCGCCGCTGACTTCGGCGACAACTGGATGCTGGCCGCCACCGCTAAGGGCACTCAGCTGGGCCTGTACGGCGACCTGAAGCTGACCGCCAACGAGGGCCTGACCCGCGACAACGTGGCCGAGCTGGTGTTCAACGCCCTGACCAAGGCTGTGCCCGTCCAGTACAATGAGCTGCTGGGTGTGTACTACAACGAGAACCAGGGCATCATCTACTCCCTGGAGTTCAACTACCTGCAGACCCTGGGCTACAAGAACTTCGACCTGGTGTACCGCACCGACACCGAGACCATCTACGGCCGTCCCGCCACCACCTGGGGCACCGGCTCTTACAACGCCCGCACCGATGCCGGCACCACTCAGAAGGACGAGTATCTGACTGAGAACGGCGGCCTGATCGCCGACAAGGTCCGGATGCTGGACAAGGACGAGATCATCACCGTCCCCAACACCCCCGACTACGTCTACACCGCTAACACTGATGAGCAGGACGTCTACAAGGATCTGGGCGCTACCGTCTGCAACAACGCCCGGAACCAGGATGAGGAGTACACCTGGACTGTCTTTGTCAACGGCGAGGAAGTGTTCTCTGGCGTGACCAACGAGACTAAGAACGGCGAGATCCCCGGCCTGAATGATGACGCCACCTACGGCGCCGATGATGAAAAGAACCTCATCCCTGAAAATGAGAAGACCAAGTATCAGTTCACTGACAAGGGCACTGTCACCGAGATCTACATCGATGACTACACCCTGGACGTGACTGTGGTAGAGATCAACTACTACCTGGGCGAGGTCACCACTGTCAAGGACGACGATGACGGCACCTATGTGAGCGTGCGCGCCCTGTCTGACGAGCCCAAGAGTCTGGACGACCGCACTTTCTACACCTCCGACTTCGAGGAGGATGACTATGTTGTCTTCACCGTGGACTTCGACGAGGACGAGGACTTCTACATCTGCGAGCTGATGGCTCCCGAGACCGTCACCGGTGAGGTCACCCGCGTAGACAAGAACACCGGCGAAAGCGATG
Source organism: Clostridium sp. DFI.5.61 (assembly GCF_024462915.1). Taxonomy (NCBI): domain Bacteria; kingdom Bacillati; phylum Bacillota; class Clostridia; order Eubacteriales; family Clostridiaceae; genus Clostridium; species Clostridium sp. DFI.5.61. The sequence continues at coordinate 6,001 of NZ_JANGBZ010000053.1, read as the reverse complement.
AGGACAATGACAACACCTATGTCCGCATCGACGGCAACAAGTACACCTATGCCAGCAAGAACCACAACGTCTATGACCTGGATGAAGGCAAGCGGCAGCACCCCACTCTGAACGAGGACTACACCCTGTACATGACTCCCGAGGGATATATCCTGGGCTACGCTCTGGCTGACCAGTCCCCCGACCAGTATCTGTACGTGGAGGACTCCGATGAGGAGATGGGCGACTGGCAGGCCAAGGTCGTTCTGGAGGACGGCACCTCCGCCAAGGTAGAGCTGAAGAACGACTACGTCAAGGTCAAGAACGGTACCAACTATTCCATCGAGTGGGTGAAGGAGAACGGCCAGCCCTTCGGCGAGGATGAGCAGATCCGGAAGGTCCGCACCAGCATCGACGGCCATGTCTTCTCTTACACCGTCAACGATGACGGTGTCTACACTCTGACCATGGCCGATCACCTCTGCTGGAACACCATCGACGCTGACCAGGCGAAGGTGACCGACGTCCAGATCCACAACGGCAAGGCCTATATTGAGGCCGGTGTCAATGAGATCATCGTGGACCGGGATACCATCTTTGTGGACGTGGACAACAACGTGGCCTACACCGGCTATGATGAGGTCCCCAACGTGGACAATGCCGACATCGCCTATGCCAAGGACGGCCGCACCGCTGAGGTGGTCTTCATCGTCAACGGCGAGATCTACGACGAGAACAGCACCTACTTCATGCTGGCCAAGAAGGACCGCGAGTCCCTGAACAAGGACGATGACTTCTGGGAGTACACCCAGGCCTATGTGGACGGCCAGAAGCAGAACGTGATCGTGGCCTATGACGCCCTTCAGAAGTGGGATGACGCCAAGGGCGAGTGGGTCAAGGACGAGGACAATGAGGGCAAGTCCCTGAAGGTCGGCGTGCTTTACAAGGCCGTTAAGAGCGACTCGGACGGCTACTTCACCGCCATCCGCCCTGTGGAGCTGGCTGATGAGTATGTGACCGAGGTTGCCAATGACGCCTTCTGGGTCACCGACAACCACAGCTACGCGGAGAAGGACTGGATCAAGTACGACACCGACGGCGAGACCATCTTTGTCGTGGTGGAGCAGACCTACGACAAGAAGGGCAACAAGGATAAGCTGGTCATCGACGATGGCAACATCGACGACATGTTTGTCAGCGTGAAAGCGAATGGCGATATCGTTCCTGACGAGGACGGTTACTACTCCTATGTCTCCGTCATCGAGGAGGATGAGGAGTACGCCGAGCTGGTCTACATCTGGCTGACCAAGGATGAGCTCACCTATAGTGATGAGGATGCCGCCGTGGCTGACCTGGGGAAGGTGACCGGCCTGGATGGCAAGACCGCTGAGCAGCTGGCTGACCTGCTGACCGACATCCAGGACAACCTGGACAAGAAGGTCTCCCCCAAGACCCTGAAAGACCTCAAGGCCGCTGTGGATGAGATCAAGGCCGCTCAGAAGGCCCTGACTGATGCTCAGAATAATGCCAAGGCCGCTCTGAATGACTATGCGGATAATATCCTGGACACTTACGAGGGCAAGCTGACCGCCAAGCAGGCCCGCGATATCGCCGCCGCCGTTGATGCGGGCGAGGAGGCTATCGACGCCGCTGCCAAGACTGGCGTGAATGGCGCTCTGGATGGTGCCAAGGCGGCCATCGACGAGGTGGCCAAGGATGCTGTCGACGAGACTGCCGACGAGAAGCTGGTAGCTGATGCTGGGGCTGCAATTCCCGCTGAAGTGACCGTTAAGGAGCGCGCTTCTACCGGTGACAAGCCCACTGGCCAGCAGCTGAATCAGTACACCCTGAAGGACTACAAGATCGATGGTGTGACCTACACTGTCTCCGATCCCGCTGATTGGAACACCCTGACTGCTGGTACGGATGATACCTATGTGGGAACCGCTACCGTGACTATGACCGCCGGTAAGGCGACTGCGACCAAGGAGATCAAGGTCTCCTTCGTGGCCACCGACTATGAGAACGTCAAGGAAGCCGCAGAGGCGATCGGCACAGAGGTGCGCGTTGAGGTCAAGGCGAGCGAGATTTCCTCCGGAGTCGACACCGCTATCAAGACTGCTCTGGAGGCCAAGTGTGAGGGCGTCGAGATTACCGCTACGGTGAATGGTACTGTGAGCGGTAGTGAGGGCGACATTCTCTATAAGACCGCTGAGATCACCATTGCTGATAAGACTGTGTCCGCCACTAGCTACGAAGTTACGATCGATGTGACTATCGATGTAACTGCGGGCTAATTCTGGTTGAATACTTCTCAATCATGTACTGCCGCCCCCCGAAATTCGGGGGGCGGCGCTTTTCCTATTTGACCGCGTAAAACGCGAATGCGCTCCCGCTGCTGATGGTCCCCCCCTCGCTGTGTAGCCGCAGGTGGGTGAGCGCAGCGGCGGTCAGACTGTTCAGGGTGTAAAAGCTGTTAAGCCCGGAGGAATCTGTGCCCTTTTCATTCAGCGAGGCCCCGTTGATATAACAGCCCAGCCGGCCGCTGGCGCCGCACCGCCGCAGGACGATCACCCCGGTCCCGCAGGTCCCCCGCTGATATTTCAGCCCGATGGCCGTTCCGGTGGACCCCAAGGCGGACACATAATAAGCCTCACCATCGTTGAAGGACAGTTTGATCTCCCCGCTTCCCCGCAGGTCGTAACGCAGCTGGAGCTCCCAGTACCCTGTCCAGTCCGGGACCGGAAGATCAAAGCTGGAGGCCGCTGTGTTCAAGGCAGTCCGTCCTAGAAAGACCATCCGATTCTCCTCCCGCAGTTGTGAGACTGCCCCATCAAGAGCTACCTGCTCCGCCTTGCCTCTCTCCAGAGCGGAGACACGCTTCTCCGCCGCTGTCAGGGCGGTCTTGTCCGCCTTCTGGCTCACTACGGAGGACAGGTTGGTCACCGTAGATTTGTCGGCTTTTCGCCCCGCCTGCTCCGCCAGGGCGCGGAGCGCTCCGTCGATCTTGGCGTTGTCGGAGTTGAAGTCCACCCGCTCCACCTTGTCCACGGCCTCCCACTGGGAGAGCCCATAATACTGCGTCTGTCCGCTTGCCATAAAAAATCCCTCCTGTCCTGACTGGGCCCGGCAGATCCGGACCCGCTCAAAACCGGAGGGAAAAGCTGTTTTGTGAGACGTTTCAATACAAATTATGGAAGTAAAGCAAAACTGTGCTCATTTTGCCCCGCCTGTGCAGGGCTCACGGGCATTTTTTGAGGGGAGTGCTGGGATACGGCCCGATGAGGACATCGGACCCCGCAAAAAGGGAGGCATCTGTGGACGCAGATACCTCCCTTCTTGATGAGACAGTCGGGGAATACCGCCCGCAGGCCGGCCCCGCCCACTGCGAGCCCGACGAAGCGGGATGCAGTGGGAAAGAAAGGACAGCAAAACGAGCGTACCCTGACTTATAAAATAAGTCGGAGCAAGCGATACAAAACTTGCTCCGACGTGGAAGGGACGGTTAAAATCTGGGCTATAGAGATGTCAGACCGGTCTTCTGACCGGCGGCGCTGATGCGCCGTAAATTCGCAGGTCCGCAGGACTAAACAATTGCGCAGGGAGGGCTTTGAACGACAGAGCATCGAAATGCCAAAGGGAGCGGCACCCAAAAAGAAAGACACGACAAAAGTCGTGTCTTTCTTTTTGGTGCGCGAGGCGGGACTTGAACCCGCACGTGCGTAATGCACACTAGAACCTGAATCTAGCGAGTCTGCCAATTCCACCACTCGCGCATATTGGCGGCACACAGAAAACGCTCAGTGCAGGTGATATATTAGCATAACTTGGTCCTGCTGTCAACACTTTTTGCGGAAAAACGTCAGCCGAAATGAAAAAAGATGGGTGCATAAAGAGAGGAGCAGTACAATAAAAATGATTGACAGAGCGTGGTCCCGCGTGGTAAGCTAGATAAACATATAAGGGAGTAGTCGGCGCGCCGCGCGGCAGAGTCAACAAACTGGAGGAAAGTCCTCCTGGCTCTGCATGAAACGATGAGACTTATCTGTCGTGGGGACAGATAGGTCTTTTCTTTTGCCCGTTCCAGGGTCGGGGAGGACCGGCTGCGTGTGAGGAGGAACCACAATATGAGCCTGTGGGAATTGTTTGTTATTGCGGTAGGACTGTCTATGGACGCCTTTGCAGTGGCCATATGCAAGGGACTTTCGGTGGGGCGGGTCAGGGGAAGCCACGCCGTGACGGCAGGAATCTATTTCGGCGGCTTTCAGATGCTGATGCCTCTTCTGGGCTATCTGCTGGGGGTGCGCTTTCAAGAGATCATCGCAGGAGTGGACCACTGGATCGCCTTCCTCCTGCTGGGGCTGATCGGAGCGAACATGATCCGGGAGTCCCGGGGCGGGGAAGAGCACGTGGACAGCTCCTTCCGCCCCCGGTCCATGCTGCCCCTGGCGGTGGCCACCAGCATCGACGCACTGGCGGTGGGAGTGACCTTCGCCTTTCTGCGGGTGGAGATCGGGCCGGCCGTTTCCTGCATCGGTGTCATCACCTTCCTGCTGTCGGCGGCGGGCGTGTATATCGGCGGAGCTTTTGGGGACCGCTTCCAGGGCAAAGCGGAGCTTGCCGGCGGGGTGATCCTGGTCCTGATGGGGAGCAAGATTCTGCTGGAGCATCTGGGGTTCCTTGGCTGAGGGGAGAGAAAGACAGGCTCCATTCTTGTACAGGGAAGCATAATGTGGTATAGTGGTCCTGACAGCGGCGCTCCGCGTGCTGTGTGAAGGCGGGGCGGCTTCTGAACTGGGAAATGGAGTGTGGAGAGTATGAAAAAAATACTGAGCAGTCTTCCCGTCCGTCTGATCATCGGCGTGGTGATCGGCATCATCATCGGTCTGGGCTCTGCGGACCTGTGGATCGGAGGCACCGACGTGGGCGGCACGATCATGCAGGTGGTACTGACGCTGAAAAACCTGCTGGGCTCACTGATCAATTTCTGTGTCCCGCTGATCATCATCGGCTTTATTGCCCCGTCTATCACCCGTCTGCGGAGCAATGCCTCCCGGATGCTGGTCCTGGCGCTGGCACTGGCCTATACCTCCTCAGTATGCGCCGCACTGATGTCAATGGGGGCCGGCTACGCCATCATCCCCGGCCTGTCCATCCAGTCGGCGGCGGAGGGGCTGAGGAAGGCGCCGGAGCTGCTGTTCAACCTGGACATCGCGCCCGTCATGTCGGTGATGTCCGCGCTGGTCTTTTCTGTGCTGGTGGGCCTGGCGGCCACCTGGACCCGGGCCAAGGTCATCACCCAGGTGCTGGAGGAGTTCCAGCGGGTGGTGCTGGCGGTGGTCTCTCGGGTGGTGATCCCCATCCTGCCCTTCTTTATCGCGGGCACCTTCTGCGGGCTGGCCTATGAGGGCAGCATCACCCGCCAGCTGCCCGTCTTCCTCATCGTGATCCTGATCGTGATGGTGGGACACTACCTCTGGCTGGCAGTTCTGTATCTGCTGGCGGGGCTCTACTCCGGGGAGAAGCCCTGGGAGGTCCTGCGCCACTACGGGCCCGCCTACCTCACCGCGGTGGGCACTATGTCCTCCGCGGCCACCCTGGCCGTGGCCCTGGAGGGAGCACGGAAGTCCAAGGTGCTGCGCCGGGACATGGTGGACTTCGGCATCCCCCTGTTTGCCAACATCCACCTGTGCGGCTCAGTGCTCACCGAGGTGTTCTTCGTGATGACAGTGTCCAAGGTGCTCTACGGTGAGCTGCCCTCCCTGCCCACAATGATCCTCTTCTGCTTCCTGCTGGGTGTCTTTGCGGTGGGGGCGCCCGGCGTGCCCGGCGGCACGGTGATGGCCTCCCTGGGCCTGATCATCAGCGTAGTGGGCTTCGACAATGACGGCACCGGCCTGATGATGACCATCTTTGCGCTTCAGGACAGCTTTGGCACCGCCTGCAACATCACCGGAGACGGGGCGCCGTCGAACTTGGCGGGAGCGGTCTTGACGATCAGCTCCATGGCCTCATTGGTATC
>NZ_JANGBZ010000052.1:0-21673 GCF_024462915.1 Clostridium sp. DFI.5.61 | reverse complement strand
GCGCCGCGCAGAGCGGCGCGCCCGGTCTCTTTACGCCCGTCCCTCCCGGGGCATGTGGACCTCCAGCCAGGCCAGCAGGTCGTCAAAGACCTGCTGCCGGTCCAGCTCGTTAAACATCTCGTGTCGGCCGCCTGGATACAGCTTCAGGGTCACGTCCCGGCAGCCCGCCGCCTGGAACATGGCGTACACTTTGCGCACCCCTTTTCCCATGCCGCCCACCGGGTCCTGGTCCCCAGAGAAGAAATAGACCGGCGTGTCCGGGTCCATCCGCGCCAGGTTCTCCCGGCGGGCAATGTACTGGAGACCGCCCATCATGTCCCGGAACATGGACACGCTGGACTTGTGGCTGCACAGCGGGTCGGCCAGATAGGCGTCCACCTGCTCCTCATCCCGGGAGAGCCAGTCCGCGCTGGTCCGGTTGGGCCGGAACCTGCGGTTATAGGCCCCCAGGGAGAGGCGGTCCACCAGCGGGCTCACCCCGTCATACCCCAGCCGGCGGCACTCCAGTCCGGCCAGCAGCTTTCCGAAAGCCACCAGGGGGGCGGGCTCCTGCCCGGTCCCCGACAGGATGGCTCCGTCCACCGTCCCCGGATGGTCGATGAGGTAGGTCCGGGTGAGGAAAGAGCCCATGGAGTGGCCCAGGAGGAAGTAGGGGACGCCCGGATGCTTCTCCCCCTGGATGCGGCGCAGTCGGGCGATGTCGGCCACTACCAGCTTCCACCCGTTCTGGGGGGCAAAGGCGCCGTAGCGGCCGTCTTGGACCGTGTTCCCGTGTCCCAGGTGGTCCTCGCCGCACACCAGAAAGCCCTGTCGGGTCAGGAATCGGGCCGCTGTCTCATAGCGGCCGATGTGCTCCCCCACCCCGTGTACGATCTGCACCACGCCCCGAGGCTCCTCCGGGGGCAGCCACGCCCCGGCGTAGCAGGAGCTGCTCCCATCGCTGGACGGAAATCGGAACTGTTGAAATTGACACATGACACCGGCCCTCTTTCGTGTTAAGATACCCTCTGGTCCTCAAGTCTATCAGATTTTCTCCATCCGTCAACCCCCGCTGGGCAGGGGCTGCATCTGCTCCAGCAGGCATCGGATGGCCTCCATGCGGTGCTCCGCCTGCCCGTCCAGCGTCTCATACAGCCCCCCGCAGGCGGTGCTGTCCCCTTCCGCTGCCGCCCGCTGGCATAACCGTCTCCACTTCTGCTCCTGCAGGAACTGTTCCCGCAGCGCTGCGGCCAGGGGGCAGACCCGCGGGATGGGCGGGCTGGAGAAGTGGTAGCAGGCGCCGGTGAGCAGGAACCAGCAGGCCGCCAGCCGCTGGGCCGTCCTGCGCTGCTCCGCCGCCAGGGCGTTCAGGGTCCGGGCCCCGCTGCCCCGGGCCCGCCGGGCCAGCTCCAGATAGATCCTGTGGCCCATCCAGGCCCCTTCCATCAACTCCTCCAGCTGCCGGACCTGCCCAGCGGCCTGCTCCGCCGGAGCGGGAACTTGGCTCTGGGGCTGGAGCTGCGCCGAGCTCTGGATCTGGGCCGCCGGGGCGGCCCCCTGATCCTGATTCTGGAGCTGCGCCGGGGCAGGTATCCGTTCCGCCTGCCGCTCCACCCCGGTCCCCGGCCCGGTCGGCGCCCCCACCTGGATGGGGCTCATGTCCTGGTTGGGCATCACTCTGCGCCAGACCCGCTCAAAGGTCTCCAAATCCACCACCGCCCGCTCCGTGTCCTGGGCCGGGGCGGTCTGTCTCTGTTCCACAGTCGCTCCCTCCTTATTTCGGGCCTGCGCCCGCCTGGATTCTCCCCATCCTATGCGCCGGAGGGGCGGATGGATACAACTCTCCCCGTTTTCCCCTCTTTCAGACTTTTTGTGAAAAAGGAGTGTTTCCCTTGTCTCTCTCTTCTTCCAACGCCGACCTGCCCGGAGTCCACCTCAACTCCGTGGTCAATGCCCCCCACCAGTTCTCCTATGAGAGCGGCGTTCTGGTCACCCGGGTGGAGCCCGGCTTTGCCCAGGGGGTGCTGGAGGTGGGCCCCAACAGCATCAACCCCCACGGTAAGGTCCATGGCGGCGCCCTGGCCACCCTGGCGGACACAGTGGGCGGGTGCTGCGCCTGTTCCAAAGGGGGGCTTTGCGTCACCTCCAGCAGCACCATGGAGTTCCTCCGCCCCGCCGATGGCCCCCGCATCTTCTGCACTGCCACCCCGAAGAAGATGGGCTACCACCTCTCCGTCATCCAGGTGGAGCTGACCAATGTGTCCGGTGAAACCGTGGCCACCGGGACTTTCACCTTTTTCATGTCCCACAGCTGACTTTTTTCTCGTTTTTTCCCAAACCGCCCGTCAAATGCCTTGACTTTTTGACAGAGGCGTGGTAGGATACTTGCACTTCCAACTGAATCGTGTCGGATAGAGGCGCGGCGTTCATGCGTACGCCGGGACAGAGGCCAGGCAGCCGTCCCGGGGGAGAGGGAACGCCGCCGAAGGTCGGGCCGCCTGCCTGGGCGTCCCCTCCTGGGCCGGGGGAGAAGATCCCCCGGACTGTCACTGCAAGTGGAGCGCTATCCAGGGGGGCCTGCCGTCTGGCCTGTTTTCGCCGCCAGACCGCCCCCCTTCGCCATGGCCGCTCCGGGATCGCGCGCCATGGCCTTTTCTTTTGTCTGACCGCCGCTTCAGCTGGGATGTGTGTGGATCAAAAGAAAGGAAGGAACGATTTCTATGAGAACGCGACGCACCTGGATCACACGGGCGGTGCTGGTGGTCATGCTGCTGCTGGCCCTGACCACCTCCGTCTTCGCCTCCAACCCCACCGACGAGCCGGGCAGCAAGATGATCGAGTGTCCCGACTGCGGCACCAGCACCGCCTGTATGGTGTGCTACGGCCTGGACCCACAGTGCGAGTCCTGCGGCGGGACCAATGTGTGTGCCACCTGCGGCGGGACCGGCTATGTCCAGTCCCCCAGCAGCTTTTACAACACCGCCTTCTCCCTGTTGCCCCCGGTCATCGCCATCGCCCTGGCCCTGATCACCAAGGAGGTCTACTCCTCCCTGTTCATCGGCATCCTGGTGGGCGGCCTGCTCTACTCCAACTTTGCCTTTGAGGGCACCCTCGTCCACGTGTTCAGCGACGGCATCGTCTCCGTCCTGTCTGACAGCTACAACGTGGGCATCCTGATTTTCCTGGTCATCCTGGGCACCATGGTGTGCCTGATGAACAAGGCGGGCGGCTCCGCCGCTTTCGGCCGCTGGGCCAAGAAGAACATCAAGAGCCGGGTGGGCGCTCAGCTGGCCTCCATCGTGCTGGGCTGCCTGATCTTCATCGACGATTACTTCAACTGCCTCACCGTGGGCAGTGTGATGCGCCCCATCACCGACCGGCATCATGTGTCCCGGGCCAAGCTGGCTTATATCATCGACGCCACCGCTGCCCCGGTGTGCATCATCGCCCCCATCTCTTCCTGGGCGGCCGCCGTCTCCGGCTTTGCGGAGGACGGCCAGGGTCTGACCCTGTTCATCCGGGCCATCCCCTATAACTTCTATGCCCTGCTCACCATCGTAATGATGCTGGGTCTGGTCCTGATGAAGGTGGATTTCGGCCCCATGGCCAAGTTCGAACGCAACGCCATTGAGAACAACGACCTCTTCTCCGGTTCCAACCCCTATGCCATGCTGGATGAGGAGATCGACGACACCAAGGGCACGGTCATGGACCTGGTGCTGCCCATCGCGGTGCTGGTCGTCTGCTGCGTCATCGGCATGATCTACTCCGGCGGCTTCTTCTCCGGCACCGACTTTGTCTCTGCCTTCTCCAATTCGGACGCCTCCGTGGGCCTGATGTTCGGCTCTGCCTTCGGCCTGCTCTTCGCCCTGATCTACTACACCGTGCGCCGGTCCATGTCCTTCAAGGAGATGATGTCCTGCGTTCCTGAGGGCTTCAAGGCCATGGTCCCCGCCATCCTCATCCTCACCTTTGCCTGGTCTCTGAAGTCCATGACCGACTCCCTGGGCGCCAAATATTTTGTCCGTGATTTTGTGTACAACAATGCGGAGAGCCTGCAGAACTTCCTGCCCGCCATTGTGTTCCTCATCGGCTGCGGCCTGGCCTTTGCCACCGGCACCAGCTGGGGCACCTTCGGCATCCTGATCCCCATCGTGCAGAACGTCTTCCCCCTGGACAATCCCCTGGGCATCATCTGCATCTCCGCCTGCATGGCGGGCGCTGTGTGCGGCGACCACTGCTCCCCCATCTCTGACACCACCATCATGGCCTCTGCCGGCGCTCAGTGCGACCACGTGAACCACGTGTCCACGCAGCTTCCCTACGCCATCTCCTGTGCAGTCATCTCCTTTGTCACTTATATTGTGGCCGGTTTCGTGCAGACCCCCTTCATTGCCCTGCCTGTGGGCATCGTACTCATGCTGGCTTTCCTGTTTATCATGAAGCAGCTCTCCCCCGGCCAGTCCCACCGCGCCGCATGACCCAGCTCTTTTCCGGCCATCTTATTTCCCTCAAGTGAAAAGCCCCGGCATCCGCATTTTCGGATGCCGGGGCTTTTTCCTGTCTTTTTACTGTTTTTCCTCCTGCTCCAGCTTCTCCCGAAGCACTTTGAGGGCAAAATCCACCGCTGGGATGGACTTGGCCGCGCAGTACTGGCGGATATTCTGCAGCTCTCGGATCGCCTCCTGTGTCGTCACGGCGCTCACGCTCCCTTTCCCTGTATTCTCCTTTTATTGTACCACGGGGTCCGGGCCGGGCGCAAGGGGCCCGCCGTTCCGGCGCGCTCATTTTCCGCCCCGGCCCCCGCCCCAGAGGATCAGGAGGACACCCCCGGCCGCTATTCCCCAGGCCGCCGGACCGTCCGGCTCAATGCTCCTGGTAAGACAGAGGAGAGCCAGCGCCAGCCCCAGCGCCTTTCCGCCCCACAGGGACGCCCGCGCCCAGTCCACCTCAGAACTCCTTCCTGGCGTAGATCCTGCAGGAGATCCAGCAGGACAGGAGCATCCCCACCAGGGGCACCAATGGCACCAGGGCAAAGACCCCCAGGACAGCAAGCTCGGGCAGCTGATCCAGCCAGGACAGGTCTATCCCATCGAAGAGGCCCAGCTTGGCGCCCCCCAGCAACACCACGATAGGGGCAAAAATGATGACATACATCCAAGGCCGGGCCCGCTCCGGCCCCAGCTGATAGACCACCGGCAGCATAATGTCCGCGATCATCAGCCCTAAACCCATAGAGACCAGCAGGGTGGCCAGCAGCTCCCCCAGATCCTCCCGTGCCAGCAGGGAGGCCAGGATGCTCCCCACCAGCCCGATGGCCGCCGCCGCCAGCAGCACCAGCAGCAGGAAGAGATACCGGGCCTTTACCACAGCGGTACGTCCCACGGGCAGCACAGCTGCGTACCGGTCCCACTTCGCCGCCTCGTCATAGCTGAAGCTGGAGATGGGAAGCACCATCACGATCACCTCCACCATAGCCAGGGCCATGGACATGGGGAAAACGCCCAGCACGGCCAATCCGGAGTAGAACAACAGGAACAGGGCATAGAGCCTCAGGGTCTTCCGCATCACAAGGGCATCCTTCATCATCAGGCCGGTCATGCCAACTCCCCCTTTCCGATCAAGAGCATGATATCCTCCAGCGTCACCCGGTCCAGCATCAGGCCGGGGTATTTCCGGGCAAAGGCCGCCCGGTCCCGTACCAGCGCTTCACAGCCGAAGCTGCCCTTCCGCACCCGCACCAGATCTCCGGGCTGGATGTCCCGCAGCTGGGCCTGGGTGCAGCCCAGCTTGGCATAGTGCTCCAGAATGGCGTCCTTGCTGTCCGAGAGCACCACGCGGCCCTGGTGGATGTAGGTGATATAGTCTGCGATCTTCTCCAGGTCGCTGGTGATATGGCTGGAAATAAGGATCGCGTGCTCCTCGTCCTCGATAAAGCCCTGGAACTCGTCCAGGATCTCATCCCGCACCACCGGGTCCAGCCCCGCGGTAGCCTCGTCCAGGATCAGCAGCCGGGGTCGGTGGGCCAGGGCCGCCGCCAGGGACAGCTTCATTTTCATGCCCCGGGAGTATTCCTTGATAAATTTTTTCTCCGGCAGTTTGTATTTCTTCAGATACCGGCGGTAGAGCTCCTCGTCCCAACCCCGGTACACCGGCGCCAGAATGACGCCTACGTCCTTTGCCCGCAGGCTGTCATGGAAGAAGCACTCGTCCAGCACTACTCCCACATCCTGCTTGATCTCCTTCTCCCCCTCCAGATCATCCATCCCCAGCAGGGTGACGGTCCCGGCGTCCCGCCGGACCAGGTTCAGCAGGCATTTGATGGTGGTGGTCTTGCCCGCCCCGTTTTCCCCGATCAGCCCCATGATGGCTCCGCCGGGGACCCGGAAGGAGACATCCTCCAGGGCAAATCCGTCGTATTCCTTCCGCAGTCCCTCTGCGACAATGATGTTTTCCATCGCTTTACACCTCTTGATACAGCTCTGTCAGCATTTCCTTCAGCTCCTCCAGAGACACCGCCCCGCGTCGGGCCTCTTCGATGGCCTGGGTGAGCTTTTCCTCCACCCGGCGCAGCTGGGCCTCCCGCAGCAGCTCCCGGTTCTGAGGGGCTACAAAGCACCCCTTTCCCGGCACATTCTCCAGGAATCCGTCCCGCTCCAGCTCCTCATAGGCCCGCTTGGTGGTGATGACGGAGATCCGCAGCTCCTTGGCCAGCAGGCGCATGGAAGGCAGGGCGTCCCCTGCCGCCAGCGCGCCTGCCATGATCTGCTCCTTGACCTGGTCCGTGATCTGTTCGTAGATCGGCTTTCCGCTGGAATTACTGATGATGATGTCCACTTGCGGCACCTTATAAGCACCCCGCCAGACCAGGCGTGCGGCGTCCGGACCGCCGCCGGACCGCCCAGGGGAGCGCTTATCCTTTCTCTCGGGTCATATTGTATATATACTATATACACAGTATAACAGTCATTTTCCTTTTGTCAATAGGCCGGCCCTATTTTTTTGAAAAAATTGTGGGCCGCCCGAAAGGCCTCCTCTCGGGAAAGGCGGCACGGCGCATACCTCCATAAATGAGGGGGGCGGCCTTCCATGGAGATGCAGGCCTGCAGGGAACAGCGAAAGCCGCCCCCTCCGCCAAGCTGGCGAAAGGGGCGGCTTTTTCCGCAATCCCGCAAAATATTATTCCTGATCCAGGTAGACCACTACGGCTCCGTCGGGGCCCACATGGGTACCCACCACAGCCCCCACAGAATTCTGCTCCACCCGGGCCGGGTGATACTTCTCCACCACCCGCTCCCGCAGCTGGTCACAGAGGTTGTGGGTCTGGGTATATCCAAAGTACAGGGGCAGACGGGGCTCAGGATGGATCTCGTCCCCCATCAGCTTCAGCAGGTTGTCCAGGCCGTTCTTGACCCCCAGGCCCTTGCCCAGGATGCCCACCTCTCCCTCCCGCAGGGTGATGAGGGGCTTCACCTTCAGCAGCGTCCCCACCACCGCCATGGAGGCGGGCAGGCGTCCCCCCTTATGCAGATACTCCAGGGTGTTCACGATGCCGAACAGGCGCACCCGGTGGCTGGCGGATTCCACCTGCTCCGCGATCTCCCGTGCGGACAGCCCCTCATCCCGCAGCACGCAGGCAAAGTCTACCAGCATTCGCAGCCCGCACAGGGCCTGCTGGGAGTCCACGATATAGATCTCGTCGTAGCCGCTGAGCTCCTTGGCCAGCTGAGCGCTCTGGAAAGTGCCGCTGAGCTTGGAAGCCAGCAGCACACACACCAGGCTGTCCCCCGCGTCCCGTACCTGCTCAAAATGGGCCAGGAAGTCCTGGGGGGTGGGCTGGCTGGTGGTCGGCAGGCTCTCCGCCTGGGCCAGCCGTCGAAAATACTCCTGGTGGGTGATCTCCACATTCTCCCGGAAGGCCTCCTCCCCGAAGTTCACCAGCAGCGGGACCACTCGCACCCCCTTCTGCTCCGCCTCTTCCGGCAGGATATCGGATGTGCTGTCGGTCAGGATCTGAACGGACATGGTCAAGAACCTCCCTTTTTTTCACTGACGCCGGTCTTCCCCGGCCGCTTCAACGAGTCGAACAGCTCGTCCAGCTGACGCAGGCACTGGACCAGCACCTGGGACTCCTCCTCATTCAAACGGCTGCATACCCGGTGGACTACCCGGCCATAGAACTGGGTATGGACCCGGCTGGCCTCCGCCCCCTTCTCAGTCAGCAGGACCCGTATCACCCGTCGGTCCCGGTTCTCCCTCTCCCGGACCAGGTATCCCTTCCGCACCAGAGTGTTCACCGCTACCGTCAGCGAACTGACCTGGATGGAGAGGCCGTCGGCGATGCCTGTCATGGTGTTGCGGCCGTCCGCCATCCGCTCCCCCACTGCATCCAGCACGTGCAGTTCCCGCACGGAGAGGTCATCCGCCCCCACGTGGTGCAGGGCCCGCTCCTCCAGATCCATGATATGGTCGAACATGTGGTCCAAAAAGCTCTTGAAATAGCGCTCCTGCTCCGCTGTCACCGGGCTCTCCCCCTCTCCGCCGGCAAGTATTTTTCTTTGAATTTCAAATAGTTTGAAGTTCTAATTATTTTACTCTGTCCTTTTCGTCCTGTCAAGTATTCCCACAAATTTTCTGGACTTTCCCCGGCAAATCGGCTATACTTCTTAATAGACAGACATGGACGCATCCCACGCAGCCTGAGGGCAGGAGGTATCTTTTGCATTCTTTTTATTTGTTTTTATGGATCTTTTTTATTTATTCCTTTCTCGGCTGGTGCCTGGAGGTCTGCTTTTTCGCCCTGAACACCGGTAAATTTGTCAACCGCGGCTTTCTCAACGGCCCGGTCTGTCCCATCTACGGCTTTGGCGTGGTCATCGTGGTCCTCTGCCTCACCCCTCTTATGGAGAACACACTCCTGCTCTTTCTGGGCTCGGTGCTCCTCACTTCCCTGCTGGAACTGGGGGTTGGCTTCGCGCTGGAGAAGCTTTTCCATCAGCGCTGGTGGGACTACACCAACGAGCCTTTCAACCTGGGCGGCTATATCTGCCTGCGCTTCTCCCTGGCCTGGGGGCTGGCCTGCCTGCTGGTGATGGAGATCATCCACCCCTCGGTGCTATGGCTTATCCGCCACATCCCCCACACCCTGGGCCTGGTCCTGCTGGCCTGCTTCGTCTCCGTCATGGCGGTGGACCTGACCGCCACCGTGCGCACCATCGCCCGGATCAACCGCAGCCTGGGCCAAATCGACGAGCTGGCCGGCCGTATCAAGGCTCTCTCCAATGATTTGGGCGAAAATTTGGCTGACCGGGTGCTGGACGCAGCCGAGAAAGGTGCGGACTGGAAGGAGTCCCTGGCCGACCGGCGTGAGGACCTGATGGAGGATCTGGCCAGTTGGAAAGAGGAGCTGGCCGAGCAGCGCAGCGAATATCAGCTGGATCTGGCGCTGCGCCGGGCCCAGCGTCTGGAGGAGCTGGAACAGCTGCGCAAATCCCTGAGCGAGCTGCTGGACCGCCACACCTTCGGTCAACGCCGCCTGCTGCGGGCTTTCCCCCAGATGCGCTCCATCGACCACAAGCAGGCCCTGGAGCGGCTGCGCCAGCGTCAGAAGGAGCGTCAGGAGAAAAAAGGCGGGTCTGTGTGATCTTCCTTTGCAGTATCTGTTATTTTGTGATATACTAACGATAACCACTTTTGAAAGGGGGCTCTCCCTTGGATGAGCTTTTGGACCTGAAGCAGCGGCTGGAACAGGAGCGTCCCACCCCCTGGGCGGAGCTGCCTGATCTGGCCCTTTACATGGATCAGATCATCTCCTACATGCCCCGCCAGCTGATCCATTTCGACGACGGCGAGGTCCTCACCTCTGCCATGGTCAACAACTATATCAAGGACGGTCTGGTCCCCCGGGCGGACGGGAAGCGGTACGGTCCCATCCATCTGGGCTACCTCACCGCCGTGTGCGCCCTGAAGCGGGTGCTCTCCGTGCGGGACATGAAGGTGCTCATCTCCGCTGGGGAAAAGCGGGAGAAGCCGCCGGAGGAGCTGTACGCCTACTTCCTCCAGGCCCTGGACCGGGCGCTGAATGAGACCGCCCAATCCCTGCCACCCCAGGCCGCCCCCGAGGACCTGCCCCGCCTGGCCCTGGACCTGGCCCTGCGCAGCTATGCCAGCCAGCTGGCCTGTGCACGCATCCTGGATATCCTCCAGCCCCCGTGCGAGGAGGCCCCAAAAAAGGCAAAAAAGTGATCTCATCGCGATCCCTTCGGAGCGGCACCGCTCCAGTTCAAATATCAGGAGGTCAATCTTATGTCCGACTTCATCATTCTCACCGACTCCTCCGCCGACCTGAGCGGAGAGATGGCCCAGGCTGCGGACGTGCAGGTACTTCCCCTCACTTTCACCATCGGCGGGGCCGATTACCACAACTACCCCGACAACCGGGAGATGGACCCCCATCTCTTCTACCAGCGCCTCCGTGCCGGCGAGGTGGCTACCACCGCCGCAGTCAACATGAACCAGTATGTGGAGGCCATCGAGCCCCTGCTCCAGGCTGGCCGGGACGTGCTGGTACTGGCTTTCTCCTCCGGTCTGTCGGCCACCTTCCAGTCCTCCAAGCTGGCGGTGGAGGAGCTGAGTGAGAAGTACCCAGAGCGGAAGCTGTACACTGTGGACACCCTGTGCGCCTCCCTGGGCCAGGGGCTGCTTGTGTGGTACGCCGCCCAGGAGCGGAAGAAGGGCCGCACCATCGAGGAGGTCCGGGACTGGGCCGAGGCCAACAAGCTCTCCCTCTGCCACCAGTTCACGGTGGATGACCTGCACTTCCTCAAGCGGGGCGGGCGCATCTCCGCCACCACCGCCGTGGTGGGCTCCATGCTCCAGATCAAGCCTGTGCTCCACGTGGACGACGAGGGGCACCTCATCAACATCGGCAAGGCCAGGGGCCGGCAGTCCTCCCTGAAGGCCCTGGTAGACAAGATGGAAAAGACCGTCACCGAGGCGGGGAAACAGACCGTCTTCATCAGCCACGGCGACTGCCTGGAGGACGCGGAGGCCGTGGCCCAGATGGTCCGGGAGCGCTTCGGCACCCAGGACATCCGCATCAACTATGTGGGCCCCGTCATCGGCGCCCACTCCGGCCCCGGCACCCTGGCTCTGTTTTATCTGGGCACTCAGCGCTGAGCCAACTTCTATTTTCATCACAAAGGAGCGTCTCCATGGACGAGATCAAATGGCTGGAAGTGGCCGTCAACACCACCCCGGACCGCCTGGACGAGGTGACCGCCAAGCTGACCGCCGCGGGCATGACCGGGCTGGTCATCGAGGATGAGGGGGAGTTCCAGCAGTTTCTGGAGCAGAACCGGCAGTACTGGGACTATGTGGACCAGGAGCTGATGGACCGGATGCGGGGCGTCACCCGGGTGAAGTTCTACGTCACCGACGACGGGGCCGGCCGGGTCCAGCTGGAGCAGTACACACGTGGCCTGGACGTGGAGTACACCGTCACCCCCCTGACGGACAACGATTGGGCGTACAGCTGGCAGAAGTACTATAAACCTCTGGAGGTCGGCCGGCGCCTCTATGTGGTACCCGAGTGGATGCGGGATGAGCCCGTTCCAGAGGGCCGCAGCCCCCTGTACCTTAACCCCGGCCTCACCTTCGGCACCGGCTCCCACGCGTCCACCCAGCTCTGCCTGGAGGGGGTGGAGGAGCACACCCTCACCGGCCGGCCCGTGCTGGACCTGGGCTGCGGCAGCGGCATCCTCTCCATCGCTGCTCTGTGCTTGGGTGCCAGCACCGCCGCCGCGGTGGACATCGACCCCAAAGCGGTGGATGTGGCCTATGAGAATGCCGCCCTCAACGGCATCGGCCGGGACCGCTATACCGTCCGGGCGGGAGATATCCTCTCCGACCGGGCGCTGGCCGCCCAGCTGGCCTGTCAGCGCTATCATCTGGTGCTGGCCAACATCGTGGCCGACGTGATCATCCCCCTGTCCGCTCAGGTCCCCGCTCTGCTGGCGGAGGATGGGGTGTTCCTGTGCTCCGGCATCATCGACACCCGCGCTCACGAGGTGGAGGAGGCCCTGATCCGCCAGGGGCTGACCCTCACCGGCCGGCGGGAGAAGAACGGCTGGGTGGCCCTGGAGGCCCGCTGCCCCTCCCCCCGGGGCTGATCTCCCCCTCCCCGCTCCCCCGTCGCGGGCGGTTGGCGACACATGCTTTTCCTTTGTCTCATTTGGACTTATTTAGGCCTGCCCAACGCTTTATTCGCCGAAATACACAGAAAAAGCTCCACCCTTGAACAGGTGGAGCTTTTCCCTAGTCTATGTTTGACCTGCATGCTGCAAACCTCAAAAGGCACATACCAACACACTGATGATGAAAATTTAGTATGCACTTTTTCAATACAAGCCCAGTCCAAAAATTAAAACGAGGCAGCTTACTTCGGCAGCTCGCTTTCTTCAACGGCAACTGCTTCAAGGTCAATATCGCTCCAATAAGCTCCAATGTCTGCACTCGTAAAGTATTCAAAATTACCTGTTGAGGATTTTAGATTGCCAGTCTTTACTCCATAGCAGCCATAAATCAATTCGTAGGTCGTTCCGTCGGATAGATTAAATCTAAAACTGGTTATCTTTGCTCCTGTGGTTTCTTCTACTTCTTTGAGTTCTAAGGTCAGCCCCTCGAACATATCATACAGGTCTTTTATAGTTTCTTCTGCATCAACAACTTTCTTTTCTGCTGAAACGGGCGCTCCCGCATAGCGGTACAGTTCAATGGTTTCAACATCTCCAACCTCAAATGGAAAGTTGATATTGACCGTTTTTTGTTGCAGCCGACCAGCCAAAGCATTAAAACCAGTAAGGATATCAAAGCTATTGTTTTTTTCATACTACCATGCTCCTCTGTTAAATCAGGATTTATATTATTCGTTGCTGTCCATCCACATTAAAATCTTCTTACATTTAGGACAGTACCATGCAGTTTTTTCAAGAACAGAAGTTTCTACGCTGATAGTTTTTCGGGTAAAAAAACCTTTTAGCCCACATTTTTTCTTTTCTTCATTAGAAGTAAATTCATACCAATGTCCACCACTTTGTCCAATGCCTTCAACAGTTCCTTGTTCCATTTCCATTCCACAATCTAAACATTTCATATACTACTTCCTCCTAGGCAAATTGGGAATTTATTTTCTGTCTATTTTATCATAGTTTTCTGCTCTGTTCAATGTATAGTAAAATCGATGGAGTTGGAGCCCATCAGTCCCGAAGTAAAAAGGGTCCCCACCTCCTTTTTCTTGACTGCTCCTTCCAGATGTGGGATAATAATAAAATTCCGAAATGACAGGAGGAGTCCCCGTGACCGCGTTTCTCATTCGTCTTCTGCTCCCCTCCGGTGCGGATCCCGGAGACCCCCAGGTCCGTCAGCGGTGCGGCTCTGTGTCCGGGGGCGTGGGCATCGCGCTCAATGCCCTGCTCTTTCTGGGCAAGCTCCTCTCCGGCCTGGCCACCGGCTCCATTGCCGTGGTGGCCGATGCCTTCAACAACCTGTCTGATGCTGCCTCCTCCGTCATCACCCTGGTGGGGTTCCGGCTGGCCGGACAGGACGCCGACCAAGAGCACCCCTTCGGCCACGGGCGGATGGAGTACCTCACCGGTCTGGTGGTGGCCCTGGCCATCCTTCTGATGGGGGTGGAGATCGGCAAGTCCTCCCTGGAGAAGATCTTTTCCCCGGAAGTCACCACCTTCTCCTGGATGGCGGTGGTCATTCTCTTCCTCTCCATCCTGGTAAAGCTGTGGATGTTCTTCTTCAACCGGACCCTTGGCCGCCGCATCGGCTCCGCCGCCATGGAGGCCACCGCAGCAGACTCCCTCTCCGACTCCGTCTCCACTGGGGTCGTTCTCCTGTCCACTCTGATCTCTCACTTCCTCCATGTCCAGGTGGACGGCTTCGCCGGCCTGCTGGTGGCAGTGTTCATCCTGAAGACTGGGTGGGATTCTGCCAGGGAGACCCTGGACCCTCTGCTGGGCCGCCCCATGGACCCCTCGCTGGCCGCCGATATCGACCGGCTGGTCCTGTCCCACCCCCACATCCTCAACATCCACGACCTAGTCTACCATGACTACGGCCCCGGGCGGGCCATGATGTCCTTCCACGTGGAGGTCCCCGCCGGCTGCGACCTGCTGGAGATCCACGACGTAGTGGACCACATCGAACGGGAACTGAAGGAGCGCCACCACATCGAGACCGTCATCCACGTGGACCCGGTGGTCAATGACGAGCGCACCCTGGCCCTGCGGGACCAGGTGACCCGGCTCACTCAGGAGCTGGACCCGGTCCTCACCATCCACGATTTCCGCATCACGGCTGGTCCGCTCCACACCAACCTGATCTTTGACGTGGTGGTCCCCTATGGCTTCCGCCTCACCGACCAGCAGGTGCTGGAGCAGCTCACCCGGTCGATCCGAGCCCTGTCCGATCACTACTACCCGGTGATCCAGGTGGATCACTCCTATATCGATCAGCGGAGCGTCCAAAACTGAGGGATATTTACAAAAAATTCACCCAAGAGGGGCAAAATCCCTTATAATAGAAGGAGAACGGTGTGATGCGGGGCCGTGGCACGCGCTCCCGGTCACAGGATAAACTTTGGGGAGCGCCCTGTCTCTTCCCCGAAACATGGAAAAGGCGGTGCTGATGATGGCAAAAAAAGTTCTGATCGTAGAGGACGACAGCAACATTGCGGAGCTTCTGAACCTCTACCTGGAAAAAGAGGGCTTTGAGCCCCTGGTGGCCAAGGACGGCGGCAAGGGGGTGGAGCAGTTCCGGGCTTTCCAGCCCGACCTGGTGCTGCTGGACATCATGCTGCCGGTAATGGATGGCTGGTCCGTACTGAAAAAGATCCGGGAGAGCAGCAAGGTGCCCGTCATCATGCTCACCGCCAAAGGGGAGACCAGCGACAAGGTCTCCGGCCTGGAAATGGGTGCGGACGATTATATTGTCAAGCCCTTTGAGATGAAGGAGGTCCTGGCCCGCATCCACGCTGTGCTGCGGCGCACCGCCGGCGGCGAGGAGGAGGGGGGCGCCAAAAAGCTGGCCTTTGACAAGCTGGTCATCAATCTGGACTCCTATGAGCTGATCGTCAACGGCCAGCCGGTGGACACCCCGCCCAAGGAGCTGGAGCTGCTGTTCCACCTGGCCTCCTCCCCCAACCGGGTATTCACCCGCAACCAACTGCTGGATGAGGTGTGGGGCTTTGACTACTTCGGAGACTCCCGCACTGTGGACGTGCATATCAAGCGCCTGCGGGAGAAGCTGGAGGGGGTCAGCGACCAGTGGCGTCTGAAAACGGTCTGGGGCGTGGGCTACAAGTTCGAGGTCTCCCCCGCCGGGACGCCCGGCTGAGGCAGGTGTTTGCCTTGAAAAGCCTGTATAAGCGCCAGCTGTTCATGATGGTGGCCATCGTCTTTCTCTCCTTTTTCATGCTGTCCGCCGCTTTCATGATGCTCTCCTACCGCTATATCATCGCAGAAAAGCGGGACGCCATGGAGCGCAACGCCGACTATATCGCCTCCTTTACTTCCGAATATATCCAGCAGTCTGGGAGCCTGGATGTCTACTTCCGCAGCTATGTGGCTACCCTGGCTTCTGTCTCCGACTCCAACGTGCTGCTCTCCGATGTGGACGGGGATATCATCTATGCCTCCGGCGGCAGCTCCTCCGACCTGTCCAATTACACCGACAGCCGCATCCCTCAGCGGGTCCTCCAGCAGGTGCTGTCCAGCGGTTCCTACAACGGCCTGACTAACCTGGACGGCATCTACTCCGAGAAGCGGTATCTGGCCGCCTACCCCTTCGGCATCATCTTCGGCGGAGCCACCACTCCTCAGGGGCTGGTGCTGGTCTCCTCCGATACTTCCAGCGTCTCCGAGATGTGGCGTGCCACCGCCACCATCTTTTTCTTTACCGCTGTGACGGTGCTGCTCATCGCCGTGATTGCCAGTTCCATCACCTCCTCCCATCAGGTCCGTCCGCTGAACGAGATGGCAGAGGCCGCCCGGAAATTTGGGCAGGGGGAGTTCGACGTGCGGGTCACAGGCTATGAGAACCGGTGCGACGAGGTGGGCACCCTGGCGGAGGCTTTCAACTCCATGGCCGCCTCCCTGTCCAAGGTGGAGACCCAGCGCAGCGAGTTCATCGCCAATGTCTCCCACGAGCTCAAGACCCCCATGACCACCATCTCCGGCTTTGCGGAGGGCATCCTGGACGGCACCATCCCCCCGGAGCGGGAGCGGGACTCCCTGGAGATCATCGTCTCTGAGACCCGCCGCCTGTCCCGGCTGGTGCGGCGGATGCTGGACCTGTCCCGCCTCAATGCTTTGACGGAGAACATCACCGCTCAGGAGCAGTTCGACCTCACGGAGACCGTCTCCCAGGTATTGGTCAGCCTGGAGGGCAAGATCACCGGACGTGACCTGGATGTGGACGTTAAAATGCCGGACGAGCCCCTGAAGGTGTGGGGCGACCCGGATTCGGTGACCCAGGTGTGCTACAACCTGCTGGACAACGCCGCCAAATTTGCCGCCAAGGGGACCACCATCACGGTCCAGATCACCAAAAAGGACGGCAAGGCGTACACCTCCATCCGCAATCTGGGGGCCACCATCCCCCCAGACGAGCTCTCTCTCCTCTTTGACCGCTTCCACAAGGCGGACTACTCCAGAAGCATGGACCGGGAGGGCGTGGGCCTGGGTCTGTATATCGTCAAGACCATTTTGGGCAATCTAAAAGAAAACATCACCGTGACCAGTGAGGACGGTGTCACCAACTTTACCTTCACCCTCACCCTCGCCTGAGTTCTTCCAGGCTCCTCTGTGACGTTTTCTTTGGGCCTGCGGCGCGGGCCCCTTTCGTCCGGCCGCGTATGTTTGTCCCCCCTGCGGCATATTCTTTGACTGGAAGGGCGTGCGGGCGGCCCTTCGCCCCCATGTCCCCCTGCTCCGAGCAGGAATCTTCACACTGAACTGAGCGCCCCAGGGCGCGGGGAGGTTTCTTCTATGGACAATCGAAGCGATGGGCTCTGGCAGGGCGGCCCCTGGGAGCAGCCTGCCCGCCCCTTCTCCCCGCCGCCTGCCGTGGTGATCCCGCCCCAGAAATACCGTCCTCCCAGGCCGCCCCAACGCCGCCACAGCGGTCGGATCGGCTTTCTCATCGCGCTGGCTTTGATCGTCTCCCTCACCGCCCTTGCAGTCTTGTTCAATGGCGGCCTCGCCCCCCGTTCCGCGGACCCCGTCCCCTCTGGGTCCGACCCGGGATACAGCAGCTGGGAGCAGGAGGAGGACCTCTCCGCGCCCCCCTCCATTCCGCAGGCGGAGACCGGCACCGGCGTCATCCTCTCCATCACTCCCCCCTCCGGTGAGGCGCTGACCTACACCCAGGTCTATGAAAAGGCCGCCCCCTCCATTGCGGCCTTGACCGCATACAGCGCCGGAATGGTCTCTACCGGTACTGGGATCGTACTCACTGCCGACGGATATATCGTTACCAACGCCCATATCATCGCCGGCGCCGAACAGGTCAACGTCACCCTCTCCGACGACTCGCTCTGGTCCGCCCAGTTGGTGGGCTTCGAGCCTTTGGAGGATCTGGCGGTGCTGAAGATCGACGCCTCCGGCCTCACCCCCGCCCAATTTGGCGATGACACCCTGCTCCGCAGCGGAGACCCCGTCTCCGCCATCGGCAACCCCATGGGCTACCGCTCCACCATCACGCCGGGCATCGTATCTGCCCTGGATCAGCCGGTATCAGTGGAAGGGACCACCATGTACCTCCTCCAGACCAGCGCAGCCATCAACTACGGCAGCTCCGGGGGCGCCCTGCTCAATGATCGGGGCCAGGTGGTGGGGGTGACCACCATCAAGATCGTGGCAGACGACGGCTCTGCCGAGGGGCTGGGCTTCGCCATCCCCACCACCCGGGTCAAGCAGGTGGTGGACCGCCTCATCGCTGGAGCGCCGGTCACCCGCCCCTCCCTGGGGATCATCGTACGCCGGGGCCAGGGGGAGAACGGCGGTCTGGTGGTGGAGGAGGTAGATCCGGACAGCGACTGCCACCGGCAGGGCATTCAGCCCCAGGATATCATCGTGGCGGCCAACGGGCAGCAGGTCCAGACCTTCGCCGACCTGGAGCGGATCAAGCGCACCCTGGACGTGGGCGACTCCCTGCTCCTGGAGGTCCTGCGGGGCGGGGAGCACCTGGAGTTCACCGTCACTCTGATGGATCAGGACGACTTCTGACTCTGTCCCCGCCCAAGCGCGTCTCCCGGTCCGGGAGATACGCTTATTCTGTGTGGAAATCCTCCATGGACGTTTTCCACAGCATGCATCCCGCTACTTTTCCGCCCGCTCTGGGGCGGAAAAGTCCTCGCTTTGCTCGCCGCAGCCCTTGACGTACAAAGGCTGCGGAGGATGTGATCTCATTCGAGGCGGGCTGCCGCCCCCTCGAACTCCCCTGTCTGATCCTGAAACATCTGTCCCTGAAAAAAGCTTTCGAAAAGCCGAGTGCGTCTCCCGATCCGGGAGACGCACTTTTGTCCCCTTGTCCGCCGTGCCCGGAGCATCTTCCTTTCCACTTGCCTTTTTTCTCCGTCCGGAGTACACTAGAAGCAGGAAGCATCCTTCATTCTGAGTGCGGGAGGTAATGCAAGATGGCAAAATTCATCCGTTTTCTGGGGCCGGACGGCCCCACCTATGGCCGCGTGGAGGACGACGTGGTCTACACCCTGTCCGGTGACCTGTTTGGCTGGTGGGAGGAGACCGGAGAGGGTTTTCTCCTGGACGGTCTGAAGCTCCTGCCCCCCTGCTCTCCCGGCAAGATGCTGGCGGTGGGCTTCAACTACCGGGATCACGCCGAGGAGTTCCACACCCCCATTCCCACCGACCCAAACATCTTCCTTAAGCCGCCCAGCTGCCTGGCCGCCCATGGGCAGAAGGTCCTCTATCCCCGTGCCCTGACCCGGCAGGTAGAGTATGAGGCGGAGCTGGTAGTGGTCATTGGCCGGCATGCCCGCCATGTCACCCCGGAGCAGGCCCCGGACTATATTCTGGGCTACACCGTGGGCAACGACGTCACCGCCCGGGATCTCCAGTCCCCCACCGGGCAGTGGGCGCTGTGCAAGGGCTTTGATACCTTCGGCCCCATCGGTCCCTGTATCGTCACCGATGTGGACCCCCGGGCCGGGCTGGAGATCGAGAGCTTTGTCAACGGGGAGCGGAAGCAGCACTCCAACACCCGCAATCTCATCTTTGACCCCTTCCACCTGGTGAGCTATCTCTCTCAGGCCCTCACCCTGGAACCTGGCGACGTGATCTTCACCGGCACCCCCTCCGGTGTCAGTCCGGTCCATCCCGGCGACGTGATGGAGATGCGCATCCAGGGCATCGGCTCTCTCATCAATCCGGTAGCCGCCGAACCCCTGTGAGCAGAAAAATCGCTCTCCCAGACCTTTGAGTCCGGAAGAGCGATTTTTCTGCTCCTTGTTTACTTGCTGCTGGGCAGGACAGACGCCACCGCCGCCGCAAAATTATTGATGGGCATAGTCTGGAGCACGATGCGCCCCGGGCCGGTGACCACGGTGTTGAACAGCCCCTCACCGCCAAAGAGGACGTTTTTGACGCCCTTCACCGTCTGGATATCAATGGAGCAGGTTGCGTCCATCATGGCCAGGTTTCCGCTGTCTACCACCATCTTCTCCCCCGCCTTCAGCTCGTACTCCACCGCAGAGCCGTCGATCTCCACGAAAGCCTTGCCACGGCCGGACAGCTTCTGCATGATGAAGCCCTCGCCGCCGAAAAATCCGGCGCCCGTTTTCTTCTGGAAGAAGATGGACAGCTCCACCCCCTCCTCCGCTGCCAGGAAGCCGGCCTTCTGCACCACCATCGGGCGGTCGTCCATGACCTCCACCTCCCGGATGGAACCGGGGAAGCTGGAGGCAAAGGCGATCATCCCCGCGCCGCCCCGGGCGGTATAGATATTCTGAAATATGGACTCGCCGGAAAACATCCTCCCGAAGGCCTTGCCGATGCCGCCCGCCGAGGTCTGCATCTCTATGTTGGGGCTCATCCAGACCATGGACCCCTTCTCTGTGATCATGCTCTCTCCGCTGGCCAGCTGGCAGATCACCACCGGCATGGGTTCTCCTGTGATTTGATACTGCATGGTTTTCCCGCCTTTCTGATCGATCAGTCTCTTTTCCCCGCTCCTGGGGGCCGCCTCCAGTATAGCGTATCCACTCCTTGGCGGCAACTATAAAAAAGCGGGCCGCGGAAGTCTCCTCCCGCGGCCCGCCCTTCTGTCCCCGGCCGTTCCGTTGGTCATTTCTCCGCCCAGTTCCCGGTGGCCTCAGCGGTAAGGTAGGCGTTGATGAACCCGTCCAGGTCCCCGTCCATCACGCCGTTGATGTTGCTGGTCTCATAGGCGGTGCGGTTGTCCTTTACCATCTGGTAGGGCATGAACACATAGGAGCGGATCTGGCTGCCCCATTCGATTTTCAGCTGGACCCCCTTCAGGTCGGATATCTTGTCCGCCTTCTCCTGCATCTGCAGCTCCACCAGTTTGGCCCGGAGCATCTTCATACAGTTGTCCTTGTTCTGGAACTGGGAGCGCTCCTGCTGAGAGGCCACCACGATACCGGTGGGCTTGTGGATCAGGCGCACGGCGGAGGAGGTCTTGTTGACGTGCTGGCCGCCGGCGCCGCTGGCCCGGTAGACCTGCATCTCGATGTCCTCGGGGCGGATATCCACCTCCACATCCTCGGGCAGGTCAGGCATGACCTCCACTGAGGCGAAGGAGGTCTGCCGCCGGGCGTTGGCATCAAAGGGAGATACCCGAACCAGACGGTGGACGCCGTGCTCCCCTCTCAGGTAGCCGTAGGCGTTCTCCCCCTCCACCATGATGGTGGCCGACTTGATGCCCGCCTCGTCCCCCTCCTGGTAGTCCATGATCTGATAGGTAAAGCCGTGGCGCTCGGTCCAGCGGGTGTACATGCGGTAGAGCATCTGGGCCCAGTCCTGGGCCTCAGTGCCGCCGGCACCGGGGTGGATGGTCAGGATCACATTGGAGCTGTCATACTCCCCAGTGAGCAGGGTCTGTAAGCGCGCCTCCTCCATGTCCCGCTCCAGCTGGGCGAAGCCCTCCTCAAGCTCGGGCAGCAGGGATTCGTCCTCGAACTCATTGCCCATCTCGCACAGGGCCATCAGGTCGTCCCACTCCCGGCGGCGCTTGTTCTGCTTGTCCACCTTATCCTGTAAATTCTTGATGCGCTGCTGCACCTTCTGAGCCTTCTCCAGGTTGTTCCAGAAGCCGTCGGCGGCGCTCTCCGCCTGGAGCATGTCCAGTTCCCGCTCGGCGGATTCCAGGTCCAGGGCTTTTCCCAGTTCCTCCAGGGTGGGAGCCAGGTTGTTCAGCTTGACCTTGTATTCGTCGAATTGGAGCATATGGTCCTCACTCTTTCCATCAAATTCCCGCCCTGACGGGCAGTATTCCAATCAAAGCCCAATTATTATATCTGAACTCGGCTGGAAAGTAAAGAAAAAACCGGATATTCCAGTGTTTTTTTGCGCCGCCGCTCCCACCGTGCAGAGGCGTTCTCCCTCTGCTTCGACAAATGGAAGGGCCGTCTCGCTCAGCGAGGCGGCCC
>NZ_JANGBZ010000051.1:0-21764 GCF_024462915.1 Clostridium sp. DFI.5.61 | reverse complement strand
CCCCCCCCCCCCGCCGGCCCCCCCCCTCAGCCCGCTTCCGGGCGCTGTTATCCTGGGACATTCTCCCTCTCAGGGGGCAGGCGGCCGTCCTCTCAGTCCACGATCTTGGCGTTGGGGTAGACCCGCTCAATCCGCTGGTCGGGGTAATGGCGGTCCAGGAAGAGCCCCAGAGTAGTCTGGGGGGCGTCCCCGGCGCTGCGCTGGGTGTATCGGTCCAGTGCCAGGGCAGATATGATGATGTTGCACACCATAAAGACGATAAGCACCCAGGTGCCCGCCTTTCCCCAGCGGATGGGGATCCGCTCGATCCACGCTGAGAGTCTGGGATAGAGGCCCTTCAGCCATACCACGGCCGCAATTCCCCAGAAAAAGCAAAACAGCAGATTGATCCGTCCCCCAAGGTTGAAGGGAATATGGCTGTAATCCCAGAAGACGGTACCGAACACCAACTCAGTAAAGACGGAGCAGCTGTACTCGTATGCGCCCCCCAGCACTGTGCCGGCCAGGAAAATATATCGGTCGCTGCGGTCCTTGTATTTGTAGAGCAGCGCAGTGAGCAGGACACAGCCCAGCCCCCAGACAATGGAGAAGGGGCCGTAGAGCACACTGCTGCGGCTCATCAGCTTCCCCAACACTGCCCAGCACCAAATAGTTTCGGTGATATCCCCCAGGAAAGAACCGATGAAGAACAGCGCGGCCAACTTGTAAAAGCCGCATCCCTGGGCAAACCGCTCCGGCTTGACCTTTGGAGCCTGCTTTCCGCTCAGCCGTTCCCGCTCCAGGCTGGGGTATGCCCTTTCCATACGTCTCTGGATGTGTCGGGTCACGGTGGTATCTAGGGTATGGGTAAGCCGGCTCAGGAAGCGGGAGATATGGGTAGGCTCGCTCAGGGCGCCGTGGAGCTGGAGCACAGCGGCCCAGGAGCCAACAAAGTCCACTCCCAGCAGAATATACACCACCAGCAGTACGATCTCTCCCGCCGTCCTGGGGATCAGGCCCACCAATGTAAGGAAGATGGGATTCAGAACAAAGATGGCCAGCAGAGCGGACAAGCCCCAGATAACAGAGTATTTCAGGCAGATATGTCCTTCAAACTGAAACCGCTGGCCGGAATAGTCCCACCATTTCTGATGAAAGATGCGCTCCAGGAATACACCGGTAACAAACTCCAGAAATGTGGCGAGGATCATGCCCAAAAGGAAGAGGAAAAATGGGTCTTCCCGCAGTTCAGGCAGAAAAATGGCAAAAAGCAGCGCCCCCAGGCCATAGGTGGGAGAGAAGGGGGCGCTGAGGAAGCCGCGGTTGAGGAGGCGGCGGCGTTTCAGCGCGGCTAGAACGGTTTCGGCCAGCCAGCCCAGGAAGGAATAGAACAGGAAGAGCCAGAGCAGCTGATAGACAGTATAATCCATAGGATCTCCTTATCAAGATGGTCGAAAGGCAGTATGCCGTTTTTCCCGACCTCTGTGCCGGGAGGCGTACACCATTTGTTTATCTCTGTTTTTCGGCGGACAGGAACTCCTCTATGGCAGTCCTCCCGGCCCGGACCGAACCCTGAACAAAGTCCGGCCTGCCTCCGCCCCGGCCGTCCAGGGCCTGATTCAGTTCCCTCACAAAGGAGCGCAGATCTCCGCCCCGCAGGCCGATGGCGTATTTATACCCCTCCCCATCGCCCCCGGAAAAGCAGGCACAGCGGCCGCCGCAGACTTGGAGGACTGCGTCACACAGGCGGCGCAGTCCGTCGGGAGACAGCCCCTCCTCGAAAAGGATCACATCCCCCGCCCCAGCCAGACCATCGGCCAGCTGGGCAAACCGTGCCTCCTCCATACGGGCGAGGCGGGTCTTCAGGTCCTGATTCTCCCCCAGCAGGCGCTCCACCCCGCCGGCCGTCTCAAAGGGCTTGGCGGAAAGCAGATTAGAGATCCGCCGGTTCTGGCCCAGCACCCGATCCAGATAGCTCAGGGCCCGGCCGCCGCAGAGCAGCTCCACCCGCACGCCCTCCCGGAACTTCTGTACGGAGAGAAGCTTGACCAGCCCCACCTGCCCGGCGGATGCCACATGGGTCCCGCAGCAGGCGCAGGTGTCCGCCCCAGGGAAGGAGACAATGCGGACCTGCCCAGAGATCGCCTTTTTGCTCCGATAGTCCAGCGCAGCCAGCTCCTTCGTCGTGGGGTAGGTGACCGATACGGGGCGGTCCTCCCAGATGTACTGGTTGGCCCGCAGCTCGATGTCCCGCAGGTCTTCCTCCTCCAGCGGCCCGTTGAAATCGATGGTCACCAGGTCGCTGCCCAGATGGAAGCCCACGTTGTCATAGCCGTAGGTACTGTGGATCAGGCCGGAGACGATATGCTCCCCGGAGTGCTGCTGCATCAGGTCGAAGCGCCGCGCCCAGTCTACAGCCCCCTCCACCTGAGTCCCCGGCTCCAGGCGGGCGGCGCAGGTGTGGACCACCGCTCCATCCTGCTCCTGGACCTGGGTGACTGGGATGCCGTTCAGCGTACCGGTGTCCCAGGGCTGCCCTCCCCCTTCAGGATAGAAGGCCGTGCGGTCCAGCACCACAGACCACCCACCCTTGTCAGCAGCACAGGACACCACCTGGGCAGTGAAGCGTGTCAGGAAGGGGTCCTGCTGGTACAGCTTTTCCATATGAAAAACTCCTCTCGGATCGAAATGGCAGAAACAGCATACCACATTCCGTAGGAAAATGCAAAAAAAGAGAGACGGCTGATCTGGGCGGTATCGCCTTCTAAATCCACGACAGCCGGCACTGTCCAAAAGACAGTGCCGGCTGAGCGTTCTCGATATTCCAGAGCTCCTTTTTCAGGGGGCCCCGGCTCACCGGATGGACAGGGCATCGCCCTCCAGGGTGACTGTGCGGCCCAACATCTCAAAGAGCCGGGCAGGAGCCCAGGTGGTGCCGGGGGCGGCAATGTAGGGGGCCATCCCATAGTCCGCAGGGGCGGTCATCCCCACTGCCCCCTTGATCTTCGTCACGCCAATGATCTGGTCCTCTCCCACCGTCATCTGGACAGAGAACTGATCGCTCTCCACGGCGATCCTGTCACCCTCTCCATCTTCGCCGGGGGTGTAGATCACCTGATAGCCAAGCGCCTGGGCCACAGCGGCCACGGGGACCATGGCGGTGCCGTTTTCAACGAGGCCGGTAACGGGCAGGACCATATCTCCCTCCAGCACCAGGTCCAGCGCCGTGCCGTTCTCCGGGAGAACGGAGGACGGTTCCTCCTTCTCACTGGGCAGGAGCATCAGGCCGTCAGCGTGGGTCTGTCCGGGATAGGACAGGGCCACCGCCTGATACCAGGCCATGATCCGGTCTCCTGCCTTCAGGTCCTCCAGTGCGGCAGAGCCGCCCGCATAACGGACAGTCTGGGTATCACCGTCCAGATAGATCAGCAGTCCGCCGTTGTCTGTCGTGACGATCAGGCCGCCGTCCTCCCCCTCTGTGATCTCCTCCACCACATGGTACTGGGCGCAGGAGATATCCTGAGGGATATTCCGGACCACCGCATAGGCTGCGGACTGGGGCGGAAGGGAGCGGGTGGAAATGGGGCTGTGGAACACATAGACGCTCTCCCCCTCCTTCAGGTCCGCGGGATCTGATGCAGTGCGGTTCCCGCTGTCGATCCATACTGTATCAGAAGAAATATTCATGATATACTCACCGTAGCGCTCAGAGGAGAGGACCAGGCGGGTGACTGTGCCCGCTTCATCCCGAACGACCTGGGTCACTTGTCCAAAGTACAGCACGCTGGCCGGGAGAGTCTGGGCCTGAGGTGCAGAGGCGGCGGCGGAAGCTCCAGGCTGACCTTCGGCTTCTGCTGCCATACCGGGGACCGCAAGGGTGCAGAGCAGGGCGCCGCTTATCACGAGAGCAGAGAAGGTTCGTTTCATATCATAACACTCCTTTTTCTTTCAAACGCTCGGAAATTTTTCCTTGCACTGAGATAGACGGTCAAAGGGTAAAAAAGTTCCCCCTCTGGAGAAATTTTTTTGTTCCCTATGAGATATTTTTCCGTGTCCGGGGATATTCCTGGTGAAAAGCTTTTCAAGATCCCGCAAAGGAGGTGAGCTCCCCTGACAGACGAGTCCTTTACCTCGGCCGTTCGGACCTATGGAGACACAGTCTACCGCGTGGCCTATCACGCCCTGAAAAACCGGGCCGACGCCGAGGATGTGATGCAGACCACCCTGCTCCGGCTGCTGGAGCACCGGCAGCCCTTTGAGAGCGAGGAGCACATGAAGCACTGGCTGCTCCGGGTGGCCGTCAACGAGAGCCGGAAGCTGCTGCGCTCCTTCTGGCGCAGGCACGCCGTCCCCCTGGATGAGTGGCGGGATGCCCCCGTGTTCCAGGACCCGGCCCAGTCCGAGCTGTTTCAGGCCGTGATGGCTTTGGACGCCAAATACCGCCTGACCATCTATCTCTACTACTATGAGGGCTGCTCCGTCAGCGAGACGGCAGCCGCCCTCCGCGCAAAGCCATCCACCGTTCAGACCTGGCTGCAGCGGGCCCGGGCCCGCCTGCGCCGCACACTTTCTGAGGAAGAGGAAGGGGAGGGACCTGAGCATGTTCGACCGCAGATCGTACCTTGACACCATTTCGGCCCTGCGGGCCGATCCCGACAAGCTGGAGGAGATCATCAAGATGAAAGAGAATGACCGCAGACATATCCCGCACTCCCTGCGCCCCGTGGCCGCGGTGGCCGCCGCCCTGGCCCTGCTGGGCATCTCCGTGGGCGCTGTCAACACCGAACCGGTCCAGGAGTTCCTGTACCACATCTCCACCGCCGTTCAGGTGGGCGTGTTCCGCCAGGACATCACCACAGAGGAGGGGGTGGACCTCACCATCTACCACATGCCTGAGGTCAGCCTGGAGGACCGGGACGGCCGGGCGATCCTCCTTCTGGACGGGGAGGAGACGGACATCACAGACGCCCTGGCCCAGGATGGGCACTACACCTTTCAGCAGCAGAGTGAGGGCACCGTACTGGACCTGACCGTCACTGGCAGTGTGCAGGACTGGACCCTCATCTGCTCGGTCCACGGCGAGGGCGAGGAGGGACCGGTCTACACCTATACCGGCGGGGAAGCGGATTCCTCCACCGTCACGGTGGACACGGGAGACGAGGTCTCCGGTGTGGTCTCGGCGGAGCCCAAGGAGTCGGGGCTCACCGCCGCCTCGGTCACCCCGGCCGGCTGAGCTCTGAACGCCAGCCGCGTTTCCCCGGAGGTATCCCCAGAGGAGCAGCGGGTCCCCCGGCGCGGCGATGCCGCCCGGGGGACCCGCTCATTCTCTCAGGTGACCGGCTCAAAATCAGAGGCCGGACGGCCGCAGATGGGGCACCGGAAGTCCTCCGGCAGGGTGTCCGACTCGTAGATGAAGCCGCAGATCTTGCAGATAAATCCCTTGGCCTTGGGGGCGTCCGCCACCGCCTGCTCCGGCGCTTCCTGCTCCCCCCTCACGGAGGCGGCCAGGGCATCGGCCAGCGCCTCCAGCTCCTGGTCCTGCCCTGGAGCCAGGGCGGACTTCAACGTCACGGTCTGCTCCAGCAGCTCCATGTTCTTCATCTCCCCCAGTATCTGGGCCATCAGCTTTCCGCTGGCTGGAGCCCAGGAGCCGTTCTGGATCAGAGCCACCGTCCGATCCTGGAGGGCGTGATGGGCGATGTCCCGCAGCAACTCCTCCATGGGGGTGAAAATGCCGTTGTTATAGGTGGCGGAGGCAAAGACGATATGGCTGTACTTAAAGGCGTCAGACAGCACGTAGGAGCAGTGGGTCACCGACACGTCATACAGCTCCACCGGGATGCCCCGCTCCGCCAGGCGGCAGGCCAGGATACCGGCCGCCGTCTCCGTCCCCCCGTAGATGGAAGCGCAGGCAATGAGCACTCCCCGCACTTCCGGCTGGTAGGAGGCCCACTTTTTATATTTGTCCATCAGATAGCCCAGGTCCCTGCGCCAGATCGGACCGTGCAGGGGGCAGACCATCCGGACGTCCAGCCCCTCCACCTTTTTCAGCAGGGCCAGCACCTGAGGGCCGTACTTGCCCACGATGTTGGTGTAGTAGCGGCGGGCCTCGTCCAGCCAGTCCCGGTCAAAATCCACCTCATCGGCAAACAGCACGCCGTTGAGGGCGCCGAAGGTGCCGAAAGCATCGGCGGAGAAAAGGATGTGGTCCGCAGCATCGTAGCTCACCATTACCTCCGGCCAGTGGACCATGGGGGCGGAGTAAAAGGTGAAGGTGTGCCGCCCCGTGCACAGGGTGTCCCCCTCCTTCACCAGCATGGCCCCCTTGGGGGCGCTCCAGTGGAACTGGCGGAGCAGGTTCATCGACTTCCCATTACAGACGATGGTAGTCCCGGGGTAGCGGACCAGCAGGTCGCCCAGGGTAGCGGCGTGGTCGGGCTCCATGTGGTGGACGAATACATAGTCCAGCCTCCGGCCCTGGAGGGCGTGCTCCAGGTTCTCGAAGAACTGGTGCTGGACCGCCCGGTCCACCGTGTCGAAGAGCACCGTCTTCTCATCCAGCAGCAGGTAGGAGTTGTAGGACATCCCCCTGGGGACCGGGTGGTCACTTTCAAAGCGGGGGCTCTGCCGGTCGTTGCCGCCGATCCAGATCAGATCCTCTGTCACGTTCCGCACACAATGCATATCATAAACCTTCTTTCGTATGGAAAATCCTTCTGCTCTTTTATCCTACCACATAGGTTATCCCGGCGCAACCGGCCTCATTATGATTTTCTCGTTTTATTTTGTCTGTGTTCCCGTAACTGGCTGGAAGGACCGACGCCCCAAAGAGAACGGTCCCCGCGGAAAAGGGGTTTCTTTTCCGCGGGGACCGTTTTTATGCCTCTCCGCCCAGGCCGCAGGCCTCGATCACGTGCTGTTCCATCTCCTTGGCGTCGATCCTTACGCCGGCGAAATACTCCAGGGCGAAGACCGCCTGATAGATCAGCATCCCCAGGCCGTTGGCCGCTTTCAGCCCCCGCAGCCGGGCCTGCCGCAGCAGCTCGGTCTCGGCCGGGCTGTAAATGAGGTCGAACACCGCCGCGTGCCCGGGCAGTTCGTCCAGGAAGCTCAGGTCCCGGAACTGGCTGTTCGTCCCTGTCATGCCCAGACTGGTGCAGTTGATGAGGATGTCGCAGTCCCTGGCGCCCCGGCGCAGGTCCTCAAGGGCGAAACCGATGTGCCCCATCCGGCCCTTGGCCAGATTGCACAGGGCCTCCGCCTTCTGGGGGGTCCGGTTGCACACGGTGATGGGGCCCGCCCCCTGCTGCACCAGCTTCAGGGCCACAGCCTTGGCCGCGCCCCCCGCGCCCAGCAGGGTGATGCGGCGGCCCGGCACCTCCACCCCCAGGTCGGTGAGAGCCTGGTAGAAACCCATCCCGTCGGTGTTGTGGCCGATGCACCGCTTTCCCCGGATGCACACGGTGTTGACCGCGCCGTACAGCCGGGCATCCTCCCCCAGCTCATCCATCAGTGGGACCAGGGCCACCTTGTGGGGCATGGTGGCGTTGAAGCCCGCGAAGCCCTCCCGGCGGGCGGTATCCAGCCACTCCTGGGTATCCCCCTGGTGGACCAGGCGCTTGGTGTAGTGATAAAGGATGCCCAGCTTCGCGATCATCGCGTTCTGGATCAGGGGCGATTTGGAGTGCTCCACCGGGTCACCGATGACGCACAGCCTGCCCAGGCCCTGCTCCGTTTTTTCCATCATGATGTCAGCCTCACTTTCCCACGCCGGTCTCCCGCCCCTCTCCGGGCGGCGGGACACGGCGGCGCTCCTTCTCGGTCAGCGCACGTCCTGGCCCCGCCGCACCAGGGCCAGGACGGAGTCCACCGTCTCATCCACCGTGGTGCTGGGGACGGTGTACCGGGCATATTTGCGGTACAGGTTGATGCGCTGATCATACAACAGGAATACCCGGTCCCGCCCCCCGCTGAGCAGTGGCCGGCCGTCCAGCTCCGTGTTGGCGATGTCCCTGGGGTCCCGGTCCAGGAAATAGACGGTGCCGGTGGCGCTGAGGATCTCCATATTCTCCGGCCGGAGGATGATCCCGCCGCCGGTGGAGATGACCGTCCCCTCCATGGCCGCGGCCCGGCGGGCGGCGGCGGTCTCCTCCCGGCGGAAGGCGGCCTCCCCGTCCTGGGCAAAAATGTCCGGGATGGAGCGCCCCGTCTTTTCCACCACCATGGCGTCCGTCTCCACCAGGGGCATCCCCAGCCGCTCCGCCAGGGCCGCCCCCACGCAGGACTTCCCGCTGCCCGGCATGCCGATGAGCACCACATTGGTCTTTCGGACCGTGCCAGTGCCGCTGCGGTCGATCAGCTCCTGCTGCCGGCGGCGGCTGATGGCCATGATGGTCTGGAATAGCTCCTTTACGTCCTCCTCCTGCCGGATGTCCACCGCCAGGCTGGCCCGCTTGGCCAGCACCCGGCGCTCCCGCTCCCGGTCCAGCACCTGCATCCCGTGGGCCAGCTTGTACTCCCCTACCTTGCCAGTGACCTCCATCCGCCGGAGGAAGAGCCGGACCAGCTGTTCGTCCAGCTCGTCGATCTCCTGTCTGTACTGTTCCAAATCGCTCATATCGCGTCCCTCTCTCTGTCCAAATCGGTCATAGGTCCATCAGCTGGCAGGCAGCCAGGGCGGCGGCGGCCTCGATCACGGGCAGCGCCCGATGCAGGATACAGGGGTCGTGCCGGCCGGTGATGGTCAGCTCCGCGTCTTTTCGCTGGACCAGATCCACCGTCTGCTGAGGCTGGGCGATGGAGGGGGTGGGCCGGATGCATACCTCGAACTCCACCGGCATCCCGTTGGTGATGCCCCCGTTCACCCCGCCGGAGTGGTTGGTCCGGGTCTTCACTGTGTCTCCATCCATATAAAAGCTGTCGTTGGCCTGGCTCCCCCGCAGAGAGGCAAAGCCCACTCCGTCTCCGAAGCCCACCGCCTTCACCGCGGGCACCGCGAAGAGGTACTGGGAGAAGATGCCCTCCACGTTCTCCCCGTAGTCCGGCGCCCCCAGGCCGGCGGGCAGACCGGTGACGGCGCAGCGGATGCACCCGCCTACCGAGTCCAGCTGGCTCCTGGCCTCCAGCACCGCCTGCTCATACTGCTCCGGCGTGGGGTCCGGGATGCCCGCCACGTTGGAGATGCGTGCGGCCACCTGGACTCCCTTCTGCTCCAGCAGCTGCTTGGCCACCGCCCCTGCAAAGACCAGCGGCGCAGTGAGCCGGCCGGAGAAATGGCCTCCGCCCCGGTAGTCGTTGCACCCCTGATAGCGCACATAGCCGGCGTAGTCCCCGTGTCCTGGGCGGGGCAGGTCCTTCAGCTTCGCGTAGTCCCTGGAACGGGTGTCGGTATTTGCAATCACCGCGCACAGCGGGGTGCCCGTGGTCCTGCCCTCAAACAGGCCGGAGAGGATCTCCGGCACATCCGCCTCCTTCCGGGCGGTGGACAGGGGACTTCCCCCCGGGGCCCGGCGGGCCATCTCGGCGGACACCCGCTCCAGGTCCAGCTCCAGCCCCGCAGGCACCCCCTCCAGCACCACACCGATGGCGGGGCCGTGGGACTCTCCAAAGATCACATATCGCATGCTTCTCGCTCCTCTCTCTGCCGCAGGACGCGCCCGCCCAGGCTCTCATAGACCTCCCAGAAGTCGGGGTAGGACTTGGCCACGCTCTCCGCGCCCCGGATGGTCACTGTCCCTTCCGCCCGGGTGGCGGCTACCGCCAGCATCATGGCGATGCGGTGGTCGTTGTGGCTGTCCGCAACGCCCCCCAGCAGCCGCTCCACGCCGCGGATCTCCAGAAAATCCGCCCCCTCGGTGAGCTGGCCGCCCAGCTTGTTCAGCTCCTCCGGGATAGCCGCCAGGCGGTCACACTCCTTCAGCCGCAACCGCCCCGCGTTGACCAGCCGGGCCGTCTGCCCGGGCCGGAGGGCGGCCCGCACCGCCAGGGCTGGAGCCAGGTCCGGACACTGGGCAATGTCCAGCTCCACCCGGCCCGGCCCGGCCAGCTGCTGGAAATAGGGTACAGCACACCGGTCCCCCTGGGTGGAGTCCGGGTCCAGTCCCTCCACCGTCAGCGGGCTCCCCAGCCCGGCGGCGGCCAGCCAGAAGGCGGCCTGGGAGTAGTCCGCCTCCTCCCCCAGAGTGCCGCGGCCGTACTGCTGGCCTCCGGGCACCCGGAAGCCCTCGGGCAGCTCCTCCACCCGGATGCCCCGGTCCCGCAGCACCTGGAGGGTCATGTCCACATACCCTCTGGACTCCAGCGGGGAGGTGAGCCGGATGATGCTCTCCCCCTCCAGCAGAGGCAGGGCAAAGAGCAGGCCCGTGACGAACTGAGAAGACACATCCCCCGGCAGGGGATACTCCCCGGGACGCAGCCGGCCCCGGACCGTCAGGGAGTCCCCCTCCCGGCGGTGGGTGATCCCCATCCCGTCAAAGATCCGGAAGTAGGGCTCCTGGGGCCGGTCCATCAGCCTCCCCCGTCCCCGAAACATGCCTCCGCCCCGCAGGGCCAGCGCCACCGGGATCAGGAACCGCAGGGTGGAGCCCGACTCTCCGCACTCCAGCACCGGGAGCTCCCCCTCCCCTTCCCGCAGGCTCTTCAGGCAGTCCCGGGTGGCCCGGATATCCTGGGAATCCGCCCGGTGAGCGGGGTCGTCTATGTTCTCCCCCGCCAGCGCCCGGGCGATCAGCAGCCGGTGGGCCTGGCTCTTGGAGGGAGGCGGCGTCACCGCCCCGGCCAGCAGCCCAGGCTCGATCATCACTGTCATATGTTTCGCCCCTTTTCTCGCTGTGCTGCAAAAAAACGGGGGACACATCGATGAAATCGATGTGTCCCCCGCATCAGCATCCAGATCTGATCACACGGAGAGGGCCGCCGTCCTACTCTGGGACCGGCACATCCATTCCATCTCTCTGTATTTTCCCAGCACGAAATAGCCGGTGCTCATAAATCGAGCCCAGCTGTTGGTAAAATAGAAAGATGCAGTTGTGAGGATGTGCTGCTTCATGTGGCACCTCACTGAAAATCATTTTTTCTTAGTTTAACCCGATAAAGTGAAAATTGCAATCGCCGTTTCATCTATAATTCCAGATTATAATCGCTAAATTTTTGTATATATTTAACATATTTTAGATGTTTTTCCCCTTCCGGGGCCGAAAGCCAGGTCTCCAGCACCCGATCCAGAGACGTCCGCACCTGCTCCTCCGTCCCAGACTCCCCCACCGCGCGGATGGTATAGAGCACGCTGCCTCGGGCATGCTCCGCTTGGATGGAGCACCAGCTCGCCCCGCTCTCTGCGGTCACCACCGGCGTCCCCGCCTCCGCCGCCTCCAGATAGGCCTGCCGCGCCAGTTCTGTCCCCCAGCCCTTGTCCGAGGGCATGTCCTCCGCCCGGGTCCCGTACAGGGCCGCGGATACCATCACCCGGACTGCTCCGTCCCGCCAGCCCGACTGGACGCTGACCCACTCCACCTGGCCCTCCCGTGTGCCGTACCACTCGGCCTTCACCCGCGGGGCGTCGGAGGCTTCCAGGGGCATGCCCGCATAGGTGGCCTCCTCCAGCCAGCCGCAGTCCGCCGCCGGGTCCGGGATGGACGGCCCCAGAAAATCCGCGCACTGCGCCCAGCTGTCAAACTCCTGGGCGCAGTGGCCCAGAAGTGTGCTGCTCAGCATGCGTTCCAACTCGTCCACCGCCTCCCAGGCCGTCCAGTTCTCCTCCAGTGCGTCGTACACCCCCTGAGAGAAGCCCTCTGCCGGGATGGGCGCCAGAACGCCGCTCTCCCCACCGCATCCAGCCAGTAGGAAGGCGCCCCCCAGTGCCAGGACCGCCGCTCTGATTCCCTTCATCTCCACCGATCCCTTCTTCTCTGTGGTTTGGCTGTATTTTACCATATGAGATACCCCCGCAACAAGCCCGTCTTTCCTGGCGGAGGCCTCCCGGCATCGTGTCCTGCTTAGTGCGCATGGCTCCCGGGCCCCCTCTCTACGCCCTGCAGCACCGATCATACTGGACTGGCGGGCTTTGCGCCGCCGGTCCTCTTGAAAAGCCCCCCCTTCTCCCTTTACAAAACGCCTGCCTCTGGTATATGATAATATGACATCTACCCGTCACACCGGGAGAACAGGAGGACCCTATGGAATACATCATCGTCCCCATGGACCGGGGCCATATCCCCCAGATCGCGGCGCTGGAGCGGGAGTGCTTCTCCACGCCCTGGAGCGAGAACATGCTCTCGGACGCGCTCTTTGACCCCAAGGCCAGCTTCATTGTCGCCGAGGACGGGGAGGGCGGCGTGCTGGGCTACGCCGGTCTCCAGGTGGTGCTGGACGAGGGCTACATCGACAACATCGCCGTGGAGGAGGCCGCCCGCCGTCACGGGGTGGGGGATGCCCTTCTGGACGTGTTCTGCCGCTTCGGGCAGGCCCATCTCTCCTTCCTGACCCTGGAGGTGCGGGCCTCCAACGCCCCCGCCATCGCCCTGTACCGCAAGCATGGCTTTCAGGAGGCGGGCCGCCGGAAAAACTACTACCAGCAGCCCCGGGAGGACGCCATCATCATGACAAGGGAGTTTGAACACCATGAAGCTGAATGAGCTCTCCCCACAGCAGCTGGCCCAGCTGTACCGTCAGGAGCTGACCTCCGCCTTTCCCCCAGAGGAGCTCAAGCCCCTGCGCTCCATGCTCTCCCTCATGGAGCAGGGACGCTACCAGGCCCTGGGCCTGTACGACGGGGAGGATCTGGTCGCCTACGCCCTGATTTGGCTGGAGCCGGGCTGTCCCTTTGCCCTGCTGGACTACCTGGGCACCATGGCCGGCCTGCGGGAGCGGGGCCTGGGCAGCCGGATGCTGGACCTGCTTGCGGAGCACTACGCCCACTTCCGGGGCATCTTCGGGGAGGCGGAGGCCCCTGAAAACGGGGACCCCGCCGGGGAGCCCCTGCACCGCAGGCGGCTGGCCTTCTATCAGCGCAACGGCTTCCGCTACGGCGGGTACGACTGCGCCCTGTTCGGCGTCCACTACCGGGCCCTGATCCGTGGGGCGGAGGATGTGACGGCTGAGGAACTGCTCCAGGTCCATCAGTCCATCTATCGCCGGCACTTCCCGCCGGCACTCTATCAGCGCTTCATACAGATCCCCCTCCGGCCCGGGGAGCGGCCCAATCCCCCCGGACGCTGGATGGAAGAGGAAAAGGACGGTGTTTCCCAATGAACATTCTGGCCATTGAGTCCTCCTGTGACGAGACCGCCGCTGCGGTGGTGCGGGACGGCAGGACTGTGCTGTCCAACTGTGTGGCCTCTCAGATCGAGATGCACACTATCTACGGCGGCGTGGTGCCCGAGATCGCCTCCCGCAAACATGTGGAGGCAGTGAGCGGTCTGGCCCGGGAGGCCCTGGAGCGGGCCGGCCTGAGCCGGGAGGAGGTGGACGGTGTGGCGGTGACCTATGCCCCGGGCCTGATCGGTGCGGTGCTGGTGGGGGTCAACTTTGCCAAGGGGGCCGCGCTGGCCCTGGACCGGCCCCTGATCCCTGTTCACCATGTGCGGGGCCACATCGCCGCCAACTACCTTACCCACCCGGACCTGGAGCCCCCCTTCGTCTGTCTGTGCGTCTCCGGCGGCACCACCGCCATCGTTGATGTGCGCTCCTATACAGAGATGGAGGTGCTGGGCGGGACCCGGGACGACGCCGCCGGGGAGTGCTTCGACAAGGTGGCCAGGGTGCTGGGCATCGGCTATCCCGGCGGTGCCCCCATGGACCGCCTGGCTGACGGGGGGGACGACGCCAAATATGAGCTGCCCCGGGCCCACGTCCAGGGGGCCGAGCTGGACATGTCCTTCTCCGGCCTGAAGACCGCCTGCCTGAACCTGATCCACAACGCCCAGCAGAAGGGGGATGCCCTGGACCTGCCCTCCTTTGCCGCCTCTTTCGGCCGGGCGGTGAGCGAGAGCCTGGTCCCCCGGGCCATGGAGGCCTCCCGCCGGAAGGGATACGGCAGGCTGGCGGTGGCCGGAGGGGTGGCGGCCAACCGCCGCATCCGGGCCGACCTGGAGGCTGCCTGCCGGCAGAGCGGTGACCGCCTCTTCCTCCCGGAGCTCAAATACTGCGGCGACAACGCTGCCATGATCGGCTGCCAGGGGTACTACGAATTTCTGGCCGGCCGCACTGCGGGCCTGGACCTGAATGCCTATGCCACTCGGGACATCTCCCTGGGATGACACCTTTTTTGTCATTATGTCACCTGCGTTTCGTTTACCGGCCCTCCGCCGCCCGGCCCTCCTTCCCCGCCACAGTCCTACGCTCCCCGGTTGGAGAGCCGGAGTTTTCCACACAGGCTGTGGATAATCCTGTGGAAAATGTGTATAACTTTCCGTAAACAAAAATTCCATGTCTGTATTATGTAAAATAAAAAGCCAGTCGGTGCGCTGCCTTATTTGGCTGGAAACTCCGGATTTTTTAGGCGCCTCAGAGAAGGCCGGAGCAGGGAGAAGTCTCGCCCTCTCTGCCCGGCCCCTTTTGAAATACACTGGGTAATCTCTGAAAATCACCCTTGACAAGGACGGAACTTTCTGATATAGTAGCTGAGCAAAACAAAGCAGGAACGGTACCCCGTCCTCACCCCAGGCCAGCGCCGAAGGGTCAACATGGATCTGCTCCGCCGGGTCTCCCGGCGGTAGTCTTCACGTGATGCGGGTGCCTGTTCTGGCAGCTGCATTTATTTTTTGTCAGGAGGTGCTTTCCCATCGCTAACACAGGTCATCAAACCAATGAAGAGATCCGGGATAAAGAGGTCCGTCTGATCTCTGAGTCCGGCGAGCAGCTTGGCCTCATGTCCTCTCAGGAGGCGCTGCGCATGGCCGAGGAGCAGGGGCTGGATCTGGTCAAGATCTCTCCCAACGCTGTCCCCCCCGTATGCAAGCTGATGGATTACGGCAAGTTCCGGTTCGAGCAGACCAAGCGCGAGAAGGAAGCCCGCAAGAATCAGCGCGTGGTAGAGATCAAGGAGATCCGGATGTCTCCCAGCATCGACGTCAACGATTTCAACGTCAAGCTCCGCAACGCGCAGAAATTCCTGGCCGACGGCAACCGGTGCAAGATCACCGTGCGCTTCCGCGGCCGGGAGATGGCCCACACCAACATCGGTCAGGACCTGCTTCTGAAGTTTGCCGAGGAGTGCGGCGAGATCGCCGTGATGGACAAGAGCCCCAAGCTGGAGGGGCGGCACATGTCCATTTTCCTCTCCCCCAAACCCGCCAAGGACGCGAAAAAGTAAGTAAAGGAGTTCTCTGTTATGCCGAAGATCAAGATCAAGACCCACAGCGGCGCCAAGAAGCGTTTTTCCCTCACCAAGACCGGCAAGGTCAAGCGCGCCATGACCAAGAAGCGTCACCTGCTCAACGGCCACGGCA
The DNA here is from genome assembly GCF_024462915.1 of Clostridium sp. DFI.5.61. Lineage (NCBI taxonomy): Bacteria > Bacillati > Bacillota > Clostridia > Eubacteriales > Clostridiaceae > Clostridium > Clostridium sp. DFI.5.61. Next base: position 6,339 of record NZ_JANGBZ010000051.1, on the reverse strand, counting down.
AGACCACCAAGCTCAAGCGGGCTCTGCGCGGCACCACCTACGCCGACAAGACCAACGAGGCCGCCATCAAGCGCATGATCCTGTACAAGTAAGATAGAGGGAGGAACAGACAAATGGCACGTGTAAAAGGCGCGATGATGACGCGCAAGAGAAGAAATAAGATCCTCAAGATGGCCAAGGGCTACTGGGGTTCCAAGTCCAAGCACTTCAAGATGGCCAACCAGGCCGTGATGAAGTCCCTGACCTATGCTTATACCGGCCGCCGGCTGAAGAAGCGCGACTTCCGTCAGCTGTGGATCACCCGGATCAACGCCGCCTGTAAGCTGAACGGCATGAATTACTCCACCTTCATGAACGGACTGAAGAAGGCCGGTATCGCCATCAACCGTAAGATGCTGGCTGAGATGGCCGTCAATGACAAGGCCGCGTTCACCCAGCTGACCGAGACCGCCAAGAAGGCCCTCGCCTGATCGGTGCGGCCAGAATCTAAAAGATCCCGGCAGAGACATGGTCTCTGCCGGGATCTCTGCATTTATTTCGCCATCAGGTCCACCAGATTGATCCGATCCTTCACGTCCTGGGAGATGTCCGCATGGTCCTTGATGTGTCGGAGCACCTCCATCGTCAGGCCGTAGGAGTCCTCCAGGCTCCGGTCCAGCTCCATGGGGCCGTTGGTCATGTCAAAGATCACCGGCAGCGCGCTGAGGAAGCTGAAGCGGTTCACCCGCGCTCCCTTGAAGTCCTCCCAGGGATAGAACCGGGCCGTCTGTCCGCGATTCATCCGCAGGCCCTTCTCCGTCACCTCATACCAGTAGTTCTCGTTAAAACGCCGGAGAAACTTATTGGTGCACCAGACAGCCAGGATGCCGATGGAACCGAAGATGGCCAGCAGAGGCCCACCGGTCAGACTGGGGATCCATTCGCCAAGCAGCCAGTCATAGACAAAGTAGGCGACCACCAGGACCGCGATCTCCGCCAGGATGCCCATGGTCAGCACCTTTTGGAACCGCTTCCCCATCCGATATTTTTTGCTCATGTAAGTGTCCCTCCCGCCCGCCTTCCGCGAGCCGCTTCTCTCCGGTGGCCCGGGCCGCCGGGGGGCGCGGCGGGAAAGCCGTGGACGCGCCCCTTTCATTTGTGATATATCATACCAGCTTCTCCGCCGGAGCGCAACCGTTCTTTTGGAACTATGTCAAAAAATTCACACTTCATTCACAGGCACGTGCGCTCATCCGCAGGGCTGTTCCGCCGGAGCCGGGGCATCCAGCCGCTCCAGCACCGAGACCGACACCTCAAAGGCCGTCCGCTCCTCGCTGGTCTCCCCCAGGCGCTTGGTATACACCCGGCTCTGGAGGCGGCCCTCCAGCTCCACCCGATTGCCGGGAGCCAGCTCCGCGCATCTTCTTGCCAGGGAGCCCCAGGCGATGCAGGGGAGATAGTCCGTCCGCCCGTACCGCCGGTTCACCGCCAGCATCAGGTCGCAGATGTCCCGGCCCAGCGGGGTCCTGCGGTACACCGGTACCTTGCACAGAGTGCCCGTCAGCCGCAGGCGGTTCTCCTCCTCCCCCGGTTCCCGGTGCATCTGTCTGGCGTAGACCGAGATCACCAGCCGGCTGCCCACCCCGCTCCTGTTGTTGAAGGAGCGGACCTCCCCCTCTACGGACAGCTCCTCTCCCTCCGTCAGCGGGCAGCGCTCCAGCAGGGCGGCCGAGGCCACCACATTGACCCGGTCCTCCGCTCCGGACAGCCGGCACACCGCCAGGGGGAATTTCAGGTAGGACTCCCCGTGGTTTGTATGGGAGGGCACGGGGGCCTGACACACCCGCCCGTGGAGGACGATCCGATTTTCATTCCATTCAGTCTGCATTGCGGCAACACCCCTATCGTTTGTTGCTCCCAATGTATGCGTCCCTGGCGGCTGGTATGTCCCCTTTTTCTGGTGAGGCCTCTATAGGACGCGAAGGACCTCCCGGCCTGGGCCGGGAGGTCCTTTCAGCTTGCGGAAAAGCCTCGCAGAGTTCGCGCCCGCAGGCGGTCAAACCCTGGGCGCGGTTGACTGAAGCTTTCTCAAAAATGCGGCAAAGCCGCTTTTTCGACAGTCTCCTTTTTCCTTCACCGTGGATCGGGGGCCGCCTCCTTCCGAGGGCGGTTCTTTCGATACAGGAGGTCCAGCCCCTTCAGCTGGAGGTCCCGCTCCAGGGCGATCTCATGCCGGCACAGGGGGACCACGAACCGTGCCACTCCCCCGGTGGCCACCACGGTAGTGGGCCGGCCCAGCTCCGCCTCCATCCGGTCAATAAGGCCGTCCACCATGGCCGCGGCGCCGAACATCAGGCCGCTCTGCATGCACTCCACAGTGTTCTTCCCAATGGCCCGCCGGGGCCGTTCCAGCTGGATGCCCGGCAGGAGGGAGGCCCGGCTGGACAGGGCCTCTGCGGAGATGCGCAGGCCTGGCAGCACAGCCCCGCCCAGGAAGGCGTTCCCGTCGTCGATGACCGCGATGGTGGTGGCCGTCCCCATGTCCACCACGGTGAGGGGGGTGGGGTAGGCGTCCACCGCCGCCACCGCCGCCGCGATCAGGTCCGCCCCGGTGGCCCCCGGGTCCTCCAGCAGGATGTTGATCCCGGTCTTGATGCCAGGGCCTACCACCATGGGCTCCTTCCCCGTCAGCTTCACGATGCCGTTGCGGACGGAGTTGAACACCGGCGGCACCACCGACGCCACGATGCAGTCCCGGATCTCCTCCACCCTGGCGCCGAAGAGATCCAGCATGTCCTTGATCTCCACCCCATACTCGTCCGAGGTCTTGGTGGCGTCAGTGGCCAGGCGGGCCTCAAAGAGGATCTCCCCCTCCTGGATCCCCCCCAGGGTGATGTTGCTGTTCCCAATATCAATGGCCAGAAGCATGTCTCCCACTCCATCCCGGCCCCGGACCGGGACCGCAGTTTTCTTGCTCCATTATACCGAAACGGGCCGCGGATTGCAACCCGCGGCCCCTTCCTCAGCCCTCGTGCTCGATCTGCTCCTGGAGCATCTTCAGCTCCCCCAGGGTGGACACCGACAGTCCGCTCTCCAGCAGCCGGAGCTGGACCTTGCCAGACATAGTGTTCCAGTAGGTGAGCAGGTCGCGGTCCTCCCCCACCACGTCCTGGGGTCGGCGGAAATACTGCTTCATAGTCATCCTCCTCCGCCCACAGTGTCCCCCGCCGGCCCCATTCCTATGCGGAAAAGGCCCGGACAGAAGCTGTCCGGGCCTTTGGCCTATGGGGTCATACGTCCTGCTTGGGCTCCTCCGGGGCGGCAGGCGCCTCCTCGGGGGCAGCGGCCTCCTCTGCCGGGGTCTCCGGGACCTCCTGCTCGGGGGCTGGCTCCTCGGGGGGGACATCCTCCACCACCGGCTCAGCGGTGACGCTCTCTGCCTCCTCCTCCACACAGCCCTGGGCCTTCAGCTCCGCAATGCGGGCGTTGTTGGTCTCAATGGCCGCCTTAGCCTGGCTGATCCGTCCGCAGGCGGCGGCATAGGCCCCCTCCGGGGCGGCGCCCCGCTCCGCGTAGTACAGCCGGCCCAGCTCCAGGTACGCCTTCTTGATGGTGTCCTCCTCGCCCATATTACTGGTCTTCAGCTTCGCGATCTCCGCCAGCTGCTTTGACTTCGCCACACCGCTCTGGGCCAGGTCCGTGACCTTCTCCCGCAGATCATCAAAAGAAAATGCCATGGTCAAAACCTCCTTCAAATGCTTCAAACGCGGTCCTTCCGCTTGGTGGCTTCATTTTATACTACTTTCCCGGCCAGCGCAAGGCAGGCGGCCGCGATTTAATCTTTTTTTCATATTCTCTGCATCCCAGTTTAAGATTTCCCCCTGTCCAGGCCCTGAGTTCTCCCCGGCCCAAAACATACCATTTTTCTCCTGCAATTCGGCCAAATTTCGATATTTTTCCAGCGGTTTAAGATTTTAAGCCGTACATTTGCACTAAGATTAAATGACGAAAAAACGGCGCAGGCTATGCTTTGAAGCAGCAGGTGAAAGGAGGCAGTGCGCTTTGAACGTCAAAAAACATCTGAGTATTCGAATGGACGGGGAACTTCACGATAAATTCCAGTACGTAGCGGCCTATGAGGGACGCTCCATGAGCGGTCAGGTCCTCTATCTGCTTCGGAAATGCGTTCAGGAGCATGAAAAGGAGTATGGAAAGATCACCAAAGAGGATCTGGAGGACCCCTCTGTCCAGTCCACCTGACCTCCGCTCTCCTCCGGGGAGGGTGTTTTTAAGAAGCAAGGGTGCCCGCCCACGGGGCGGGCACCCTTGCTTTTTCCCCGGTCTCTGTCATTTTTCTCCGCTTTCACTTGCGTCTTTTTCCGATGCGTATTATCATGAGGGCATGATCCCCGGCTGCCGTGCCCCCGCGGCAGGCCGGACCGGAAAGGGCTGATGTTCCGTGAAGATGGGCAGCGCGCTCCTCGACCTCCTGTTCCCGCCCCGCTGTCCCTTCTGCCGCCGGCTCCTGACGGAGCGGCACGCCCTGCTCTGCCCGGATTGTCAGCGGACGCTGCCTTGGCTGGAGGGGGACTCCGCCCGGCGCACGGGGGAATTTTTCGGGGTGTGCGTCTCTCCCCTGGCCTACCGGGGCCCGGTGCGGGAGGCCGTCCACCGCTACAAATTCTCCGGCAGCCGGAGCTATGCCCGCCCCTTCGGCCAGCTCATGGCCCAGTGCGTCCGGGACCAGCTGGACGGACGGTTCGACTGCGTGACCTGGGCCCCTCTCAGCGCCAGGCGCCTGCGGCAGCGGGGCTATGACCAGGCCCGCCTGCTGGCGGAGGAGGCCGCCCGGGTGCTGGAGGTCCCCGCCCTCCCCCTGCTGAGCAAGACCCGGGATACCCCGCCCCAGTCCGGTCTGGAGGAGGCGGGCCAGCGCCGGGCCAACGTGCTGGGGGTGTACAGAGCGCCTGATGCCGCCGCCGGCCTCCGGGTCCTGCTGGCCGACGACGTGGTCACCACCGGCTCCACCCTGTCCGAATGTGCCAGGACCCTCCTCACCGCCGGAGCGGCGGAGGTGGTGTGCGTCACCCTGGCACAAGCCCGGAAGGACAGGCCGGAAAAGCCGCGAAAAACTGCGAAATAACAGTTGAAATGCAGCCTGCTTGCCGTTATAATAAATAAGAAAGCTCCTGTTTTTGCATATTTTCCAGTTTCAGGGTTATACTCTCCTGGAATACAAGATAAATCGAATGAGGTAATGATATGAATTGGTTTAGCAAGGACATCGGTATCGACCTGGGTACCGCCTCCGTTCTGGTATATGTCAAGGGAAAAGGCGTGGTTCTCCGCGAGCCCTCTGTGGTGGCCATGGACAAGAACACCGGCAAGCTGCTGAAGGTGGGGGCCGAGGCCAACGCCATGCTGGGCCGCACCCCCGGCAACATCATCGCCATGCGCCCCCTGCGGGAGGGCGTCATCTCCGACTACGATATGACGGAGCGGATGTTGAAGGAGTTCATCAAGAAGGTCACCTCCTTCCGCCTGTTCAAGCCCCGTGTGGTCATCTGCGTCCCCTCCGGCATCACGGAGGTGGAGGAGCGCGCCGTCATTGATGCGGGCATCCAGGCGGGCGCCCGCCGGGTCTACCTGATCGAGGAGCCTGTGGCCGCCGCCATCGGCGCTGGCATCGACATCGCCAAGCCCGACGGCCACATGGTGGTGGACATCGGCGGCGGCACCGCCGACATCGCGGTCATCTCCCTGTCCGGCGTGGTGGAGTCCGCCTCCATCAAGATCGCCGGCGACAAGTTCGACGAGGCTGTCATCAAGTACATACGCCGCAAGCACAATGTGCTCATCGGTGAGCGTACTGCTGAGGAGCTGAAGATGACCATCGGCTGTGTCTTCCCCCGCCCGGAGGAGGTCACCATGGACATCAAGGGCCGCTGTCTGATGACCGGCCTGCCCCGGGTGTTCACCGTCTCCTCCAGCGAGATGATCGAGGCCTTTGAAGAGCCCTCCACCCGCATCCTGGAGGCCATCCACGGCGTGCTGGAGCGCACGCCCCCCGAGCTGGTGGCCGACATCTCCACCAACGGCATCGTGATGACTGGCGGCGGCTCCCTGATCTGGGGCTTCGACAAGCTGGTGGAGTCCCACACCGGCATCGAGACCCATGTGGCCGACGACGCCATCTCCTGTGTGGCCTACGGCACGGGCAAGTCCCTGGATGACCTGGACCACATGCAGGACGGGACCATGAACCTGTCCCGCCGCAAGCAGATGAACTATTGATGGACGCAGACAGGGGGGGGGGGGGGGGGGGGGGGGGGGGGGGGGGGGGGGGGGGGGGGGGGGGGG
>NZ_JANGBZ010000050.1:0-22253 GCF_024462915.1 Clostridium sp. DFI.5.61 | reverse complement strand
GGGGCGCCCGCAAAACACGGCCGCCCCATTCTTATTTGAAACTTGAGGTACCCCAGTGAAAAGTGAATAAATATCTGACTCACTTGGTTGGTTTAAAGTCGACTCAGGAGACCATTGGATATGAACAGTTCTATTAGTCAGTCACTGAGGTCCTATTGTCCGAACATGTCAATAAAGCGTTTGACACAGCCAGAGTACATGACACTGCTGTTCCACATCATAGTAGGATATGATTTTGCGGTTATGCCCCGGATCGGCTTCGAGTAAAGCTCATGTGAGCCGATTATATTCACAAGTGCCGGAGGCAAAAAACTAATTCCAAATCCAGACTGTACCATCTGAAGAGCCATGGGGGTATCATAACACTGGCAGACGACATTGGGAGAGAAACCATTGCGCTGACACTCATTAATAAGGTAATTGTTGTAGCTCCAAAGGTCATCGCTGCGCAGCAGGCACATTGGGACATCTCGGAGACGCTCGATAGGAATATAATCCAGTCCGGGTGCAGGATCTAGGCTCTCTGTCAAAATGACTTCCAGTGTTTCTTCACCGAGTATGCGTTCCCATGAGCCGGAGATTTCACTTGTAGTCCCCCGGAGAAATATCACGTGAAGATCGCCATTGCTCAGATCTTTCAAAAGATCCCCGGGAGTTCCCATGCGGATGTAGTACTCTACATTGGGGTATTCCGCATGATATTTCTTTAGAAAATCCAAGGTGAAAGAAATAGTGGAATAGATTGATCCAAGTTTCAAGCAGCCCCGCAGCCCCTGGTCAATGTCCCGCACACTGTCGATCATGGTGTGCATGCTTTGGAAGATATGCTTACTTTGGACATAGAGGCTCTGCCCTGCTTCGGTCAGTTCTATTCCCTTGTTTGTACGCAGGAAAAGGCATACTCCCAGTTCGTCCTCTAAAAGTGCGATTTGGCGGCTCACAGGTGGCTGGGCCACATGGAGCTCCTGAGCGGCCTTCGAGATACTTTTTAACCTTGCCGCAGTAGTAAAATACTCCAATTGCCTGAAGTTCATAGTGGCATACCTTCTTTATATAACAAATATACGAATTAAGTACTTTTTATTATAACACTTATCTGTTAGAATTCAATATATCAAGGCGAGAAAAAGGATTAAAAACTAGACATCTTGCTGACACATATTTGAAGAAGAAAGGAGAACCATTATGACCCCAGCACATCTTGACATGGACAAGTGCATGACCATTCACTTGGACTATGAACTGCCTGAATATCCCGCTTTTGAAGAGGGCTACCGCCGTGCCCCCCGCCGTGAATCCCATCTGACTGAGGCCGACAAGATACTGGCCATTAAGAACGCCCTGCGCTATATCCATCCTGATCATCATGAGCAGATGGCAAAGGAGTTTGCCCAGGAACTGGAGGAACACGGCCGTATCTATGGATACCGTTTCCGGCCGGAGGGAAAGCTGTACGGCAAGCCCATCGACGAATATAAAGGCAACTGCATCGAGGGCAAAGCGTTCCAGGTGATGATCGACAACAACCTGGACTTCGAGGTGGCGCTGTACCCCTATGAACTGGTGACCTACGGCGAGTCCGGACAGGTGTGCCAGAACTGGATGCAGTACCGTCTGATCAAGAAGTACCTGGAGATCATGACGGACGAGCAGACTTTGGTTGTGATGTCCGGCCATCCTCTGGGCCTGTTCCACAGCCATAAGCTGGCTCCCCGCTGTATTATCAGCAACGGCCTGATGATCGGCATGTATGATGACCAGAAAAACTTCAACCGTGCGGCAGCCATCGGGGTTGCCAACTACGGCCAGATGACCGCCGGAGGCTGGATGTACATCGGTCCCCAGGGCATCGTGCATGGCACCTTTAACACCCTGCTGGGTGCGGGGCGCACCAAATTGGGTATCCCCGAGGACGGGAACCTGGCCGGCCGCCTGTTCGTGTCCGCCGGTCTGGGCGGTATGAGCGGCGCCCAGGGCAAGGCTGCGGAGATCGCAGGTGCCGTTTCCATCATTGCTGAGGTGGACCTGTCCCGGATCATGACCCGTTACAACCAGGGCTGGGTGAGTGCGAAGTCCGACAACTTGGATGAGGTCCTGAAAATGACTCAGCAGAAGCTGGCTGCCAAGGAACCCTACGCCATCGCCTATCACGGCAACGTGGTGGACCTGTTGGAGTACCTGTATGAGAAGAATATCCATGTGGATCTAATGAGCGACCAGACCTCCTGCCACATGGCGTACGACGGCGGATACTGCCCGCAGGGATTGACCTTCGAACAGCGTACTGAGATGCTGGACAAGGACCCCGAAGGCTTCGCCAAGCTGGTTGACAAGTCCCTGAAGCATCACTATGAGATGATCTGCAAATTTCACGAGAAGGGAACCTATTTCTTCGACTATGGCAATGCATTCCTGAAGTCGGTGTACGACGCCGGCGTGCCTGCCGAGAAGATTTGCAAGAACGGCGAGAATGACTTGGACGGCTTCGTATTCCCCTCCTATGTGGAAGATATCCTCGGCCCCTTCCTGTTTGACTATGGCTATGGTCCTTTCCGCTGGTGCTGTCTGTCCCGGAAGGAAGAAGATCTGGATAAGACCGATATGGCTGCCGCCGAGTACATCAGGGCACACAACCGCCGCTATCAGGATCACGACAACTACATATGGCTGCGTGATGCGAAAAAGAACAAGATGGTAGTAGGCACGCAATGCCGGATACTGTACTCCGACGCCATGGGCCGTATGAACATTGCCCTGAAGTTCAATGAGATGGTCCGCAAGGGCGAGATCGGGCCCGTTATGCTGGGCCGCGACCATCATGATACTGGTGGTACCGACTCTCCCTTCCGTGAGACTTCCAATATTAAGGATGGCTCCAATATCATGGCCGATATGGCCACCCAGTGCTACGCTGGAAATGCTGCCCGCGGCATGAGTCTGATTGCCCTGCACAACGGCGGCGGTGTTGGTGTGAGCAAGTCCATCAACGGCGGCTTTGGTATGGTGCTGGACGGCTCCGAGCGGGTAGACCAGATTTTAAAGATGTCTATGCCTTGGGATGTTATGGTGGGGGTTGCCCGTCGTGGCTGGGCCGGAAATCCCAATTCGCTGTCAACAATCGCTGAATACAATAAACTGTACGAGGGTCAGGACCATATCACCCTGCCCTACTTGGCAGATGACAGTATTGTGCATAAAGCACTGGAAGATATCTGAGATCAAACTTAGGAGGTATCGAACGAAATGAGATTGACAGAGAAGGAACAAGCCATGCTGAATGGCGAAATGGGACCAGGATTTGCCCGGGCAATGCGGGTCCTGGTAGGGATCGGGAAAGCTTTCGGCGCTGAGCGTATGGTACCGATCAGCCGGGGGCATATCTCTCTAAGCAACCAGGAGGGTGACCTCTGGTTTGTTTCGAAGCTGCTGGAGGAGCAGGCACATTGTATGGTGCCTCCCACGGTCAATCCCGCCTATGACTATGAGTATTTTAAGACGATTTCGAAATTAGATGAGGAAAATGAGCGCACACTGAAGAGCACGATCGATGTTTATCGGAAGCTTGGCGCCATCCTCACCTTTGACTGCACCCCGTTTTTTGAAAACAATGTCCCCCGCTTTGGAGAAATCTGTTCTTTCTCCGCTTCTGGCGGCGCAGTATATGTCAACTCGGTGCTGGGGGCCCGGACAAATCGTGAGGCTGCTCAGAGCGCTATGTGTGCGGCCATTACCGGTGTCACACCCGAATACGGACTGCTGCTGGAGCAGAATCGGGCAGGCGATGTCCTTATTCAGGTAGAGGCCGATGTGGACAGTGAATACGATTATGAGCTGCTGGGTTATATTACGCCTAAAAAGATGGGCCAGGCATACCACTGCCCTGTGTTCAATGGTTTGTCCAAGCAGACCACGTCGGAACAACTGATGGACCTGGGTACTCAGTTGAATATCCATGGGATCGTCCCCATGTTCCATGTGGTAGGCGTAACACCGGAGGCGGCAGATGTCCACACTGCCTTTTTAGGGCGGAAAGATCCCCCTGTGGTCACCATCACGAATGAAGACTTGGCTCAGGCCAGAGCGGAGATCTCTGCCGGCACTGGAAAAGCGGACTTCTGTATCTTGGGCTGCCCCCATTTGACCATCAACCAGGTGGGTTCCATCGCGAAGATGCTGGATGGTCAGCAGCTGGCAGGTCAGCTGTATATCTTCACCTCTACCTCCACCAAGGAGCTGGCGCAGCGGATGGGCTACCTGGATATCATACATAAAGCTGGTGGAGAAATCGTTATCAACAGTTGTGTGGATCAGCCATGCTGGTCGCATCTGTATGGGATGAGCGGCGTGACGGAATCGCCTAAATGTGCCTACTATACTAAGCGCTGGAACATGACATTTACTGTCAAGAGTATTCCCGCCTGTATCCAATCTGTGCTGAAGGGGGAGATCGTATCATGAAGGATGAGAGACTGCTGAAGGGTGAGCCGATTGCCAGCGGCATTGTTGAAGGCGAGATCCTGGTGTCAAAAGATCCGATCAATTTCTATATGGTAAGCCCGGAGAAAGGTACCATCATTGAACAGGATCATGCACTGACAGACAAAGTGATTGCAAAGAAAATCATCGTGTTTCCTATTGATAAGGGCAGCTCTGTGGTGCAGATGGACGGCCTGTATCAGATGTCCAAGTTTGACAACAAACCTGCGGGATTCATTGTGCTGGATCTAAGTACTGTTCTGGTGTCTAATGCGATTATTATGGATATCCCGCTGATCCGGGTGGATCAGCAGACCTATGACAAATTCTGCGAGGGGCAGAGAGTGAAAATGGACGGAGACTCTGGCGAAATAACGATCCTGGCGTAAAAAACGCACTGAAAAAAGGAGAGAATCGCTATGACACCCAATCAAATCACAATGCTGATAATCCTGATCGCCTATATGGCGGTCGTGCTTGCTGTGGGTCTTTATGCATCCCGCAGGGTAAAAGGCTCTGAAGACTTCCTTTTGGCTGGCCGGTCCATGGGCCTGTTTGTCCTGGTGGGTACTCTGTGTGCTACCCAGCTGGGCGGCGGCAACATCATCGGAACCTCTACAAATGGCTATAATCAGGGATTGTCCGGCATGACATTCGGCGTTTCTACCGGCCTCGCCATGCTGGTGCTGGGTCTGCTGATGGCAAAGCCCATGCGTAAAATGGGACTGTGTACGATCAGCGACTTCGTTTATAACCGCTACCAGTCCAACACTGCGCGTGTCCTCACGAGTGTATTCTCCTTTGCGGCTCTGGTCGGGATCCTTGCCGCCCAGGTCGGTGCCATCTCCAAGGTGCTGACTGTATTTGGAATCAACACTACAGTAGCAGCTGTGATCGCTATCTGTGTGATCATTCTTTATACAGCCTTTTCCGGCATGTGGGGAGTGGCCCTCACCGACGTGATCCAGCTTATCGTCATCTTCATCGGGGTCCCCCTGACTACGTTTATTGGCCTGATTAAAATTGGTGGTTGGAGCGGACTGGTTGAAAAACTGTCCACCATGAACGTTCCGGGCGGCATTGATACTTACATGAGTCCCACCGGCATCGGTCTTGCAGCAATGGCGTCCATCGCGCTGCCGATGATCGCCTATGAAATCATCGGTCAGGATTTCTACCAGAGACTGCTCTCTGCAAAGAATGAACGAATCGCAAAGACCGGCTGTATCATTGCCGGCTGTATTCTGATGGCAATGGGCGTCAACAGCGCTATAGACGGTATGCTGGCCCGTGCCTTCCTGGGCGATACCCTGACTGAGGTAAGCGCCATCGCCTCTCTGGCTGTGGAGGTGCTGCCCACCGTGGCTGCCGGCATTGTGATCGCTGCTCTGTGTGCTGCCGTCATGTCCACTGCTGACTCTCTGCTGCTGGCTTGCACTTCCCATGTAGTCAACGACATCTACCTGGGTGCTATGGGTAAGTCTGCCAGCGATGAAAAGAGTTCCAAGACGATTCTGCGGATGTCTGTGGTGACTACCGTAGTGGTCGGTATCGCATCCCTTTTCGTGGCCTTGGCCATCCCTGGCATCATTGAGATCCTGGACTATGCTTATACTTTCTATGCCAGCGGTCTGGTCGCCCCTGTTCTCTTAGGCCTGTTCTGGAAAAAGGGCAACGCTTTGGCAGCAGTTTCTTCCATCGTTGTAGGTGGCGTTGTCTCACTGCTGTGCGTATTTGGTATTCTTCCCATCCCGGTGGATGCTATTATCGTTGGTATGAGTGCCTCCTTTATTGATTACGTTGTGGTCGCTCTGGTAACTGGAAAGAAAGAGGGCTGAATCCAACTGTATCAAAGCGTCATCAAATAGGCGTTACCATCCATTTTGCTAGGGAGGAGGCGCATGTGCGTCTCCTCCCTCTTGAGAAAGGATCGAACTATCATATGGAACGAGTGCTGCTCTTCAACATCGGCGTTCTTGCCACTCCGCTGGGATACGGACCCAAAGGCGGGGCAGCTCAGGGCGCCATCCAAATCCAAAGAGATGCGTGGGTGCTGCTAGAAGGCGAACGGATTTTTCAGGTTGGGACTGGCACCCCTCCCGACATAGATGCTGAACGGATAGATGCAGAGGGAGGACTGGTCACGCCGGGCCTTGTGGACGCACATACCCACCTGATTTTTGGCGGTTGGAGACAGAATGAGCTTGGTATGAAACTCCATGGTGTCCCCTATCTCGATATCCTTGCCCAAGGCGGCGGTATCCTTTCTACCGTCAAAAGCACACGGTCGGCCAGCGAAGAGGAGCTGACAGAGAAGGCGTCCCTGGCGTTAAGTGAGATGCTGTCCTTCGGCACCACCACCTGTGAGGCCAAGAGCGGATATGGCCTTACGACCGATGAGGAGCTAAAACAGCTTCGCGCGATCCAAAAGTTACAGGAGGGGCATGCCGTGGACGTAGTGGCCACCTTTATGGGGGCCCATGCACTGCCTTCTGAGTATAAAGGAAACCGGGACGCATATATCCGTCTTTTGTGCGAAGAAATGATCCCAGCAGTTGCGGAACAGAAAATCGCTAAGTTCTGTGATGTGTTCTGCGAAACAGGCGTATTTAATGCACAAGAGAGCCGAAAGATTTTGGAAACGGGCCGCAAATATGGCCTGACTCCCAAAATACATGCAGATGAAATCGATCCGATTGGTGGATCTGTCTTGGCCGGAGAGCTGGGTGCGGTCTCTGCGGAACATTTAATTGTCTGTCCGCCTGAAGGAATCTCCAGTATGGCAAAAGGGGGCACAGTAGCCTGCCTTCTGCCGGCTACTAGCTTTTACCTGGGGGCCGGTTTTGCGCCTGCACGTTCGATGGTGGAAGCTGGAGTGCCGGTTGCCATGGCATCAGATTTCAATCCTGGCTCTTGCCCATGCTTGAATATGCAGTTTGTTATTGGACTGGGATGCCTGAAGTACAAGCTTACGCCGGAAGAAGTGCTAACAGCTGTCACGCTTAATGGTGCTGCCGCAATTGGGATGGCTGACCAAATCGGCTCTGTGGAAGTCGGAAAACTGGGCGACCTTGTGGTTTGGGACGCACCGGATTTGGACTACATCTGCTACCGCATTGGAAGCAATTTGGTCAAAAAAGTTATCAAAAGAGGCCGAATGGTACCGTAGAGCCATGAACAGATACTACAGCGCCAATCGGAGGCTCAAAGCCCGTTTGCTGTTGTGCAGACAGCCAAATGGAAGTACTCAAACAGCTAGACTGCGATTTTAACTAACAGAGGAAGTTTTGCTAAAAAATATGGGCTTTCACTTAAAATGGACAACATAAGTTCTGTACGAAAAAAACGGTATATATTACAGATATAGAGTTCCAAATATCCTATTTTTATATATCAACTTTCCGTGTTGTTGATTTTTTGATCTACAAAATTGAGCAATATTTGCTTTATTACATTACACAAAAGCCGTCCGGCGTTCAAATCGGGCGGCTTTTTTGCATGGATAGGCGGGAAGGAGGTGGAGAAATCATTACAGAAATTCATCCCGTAAAATTGCGCAACTTTCACGAAAAGGAGGTTGGTGAATAGCCGATGAAAAATTGAACAAAGGCCCCGGGGAGGGTGAACCAGCTAAGCGCGGCAAATGTACCCGAAGTGCCGCCCTCCATCTCGGAATACACTGTCCAGCCAGCGGGCAGCAACAGCAGAACATGCCCCCGCCCCAGCAGGAGACTTCGGTTCCCTGCTTTTTATTTCTCCCCCTCTGCACCGGAAATTCATACCGGCGTGCCTGATGAGCGGGGATTTGTGGAAGCGATTTTTCAAGGCTGTGCGTTCCTGCCACAAGAGCCGACGATATTTGAGATGGAACGCTAGGCAGAATATCTCTGTGAATTGCTATCCTGTTACCAGCAAGTCTTTTGCCCCTTTCTCAGAGACAAAAAAGCGGCCTGCCCCTCCAGGGCGGAGGCACGCTGGGGGCATCGTGCGCTGCATATAAAGGGGACGAATACAATGACGCATCGGGAAGCCCTGTCCGCAGCTCATTCTCCTTGCCGATGTTTTTCGCCTTTTCTATAAGTGATTCTCTCACATAAAAGCCGCTCCGTTGGGCATGGATAAAGCAGACATTCACTGCAGAGGATCAAAGGAGGCTTTTATGGGATCTATCTGGTCTCAGACCTGCTCTATTGGGCGCAGGCCGCCCCTCCGGGGGCATTTGAAAACTCAGGCCGCAGTGGTAGGGGCGGGGATGGCCGGGGTGCTGACGGCCTATGCCCTCCAGCAGGCCGGGCTTTCAGTCGTTGTCCTGGAGGCCGGCCGGATCGCCGGCGGGCAGACCCAAAACACCACGGCCAAGATCACCTCCCAGCACGGCCTGATCTATAGCAGGCTGATCCAGTCCTTTGGGGAGGAGACCGCCAGGCGGTATGCCAAAGCTAACCAGGATGCGGTCCGGGCCTATCAGGACCTGATCGACGTCCAAGGCATTTCCTGCGACTGGGAGGAGCGATGTGCCTATCTCTACGGCCCTGACGTCACTGTCTTACAGGAGGAGGCGGAGGCCGCCCGGCGCCTGGGCCTGCCGGCCTCGTTCACCAGGGAGGTCTCTATCCCCATCCCCCACGATGGGGCGGTCCGCTTTGAAGGGCAGGCACAGTTCCACCCACTGAAATTCCTGAAAGTGCTGGCGGACCAGCTGACCATCTACGAGCAGAGCCGGGTCCTCACCGCGGAGGGTGACCTCCTGACCACAGAGCTGGGCTCGGTCCAGGCGGAGCACATCGTTTTCGCCTGCCATTTTCCCTTTGTCAACTTTCCGGGGATGTATTTCGCCCGGATGCACCAGGAGCGCTCCTATGTGCTGGCCCTGCAGGGCGCTCCGCCTGTGGACGGCATGTTTCTGGGAGTGGGACGGGACACCTTCTCTCTCCGCACCTATGGGGAATTGCTCCTGCTGGGCGGCGGAGGCCATCGCACCGGCGAGAACACCGAGGGGGGCCAGTATGACCTGCTCCGGCGGAAGGCCCGGGAGTGGTTCCCCCAGAGCCAGGAGACCGCCCACTGGTCTGCCCAGGACTGCATGCCCCCTGACCATGTGCCCTATATCGGCCCCTACTCCTCCGGCCATCCCGGCTGGTATGTGGCCACTGGGTTCCAGAAGTGGGGTATGACCTCCTCCATGGCGGCCGCCACCCTCCTGTGTGATATGATCCAGGGCAGGGACAACCCCTATGCCGGCCTTTTCTCTCCCAGCCGTCTGGACCCCGCGGCGCTGCCCGGCATCCTGACGGAGGGCGGGCAGGCCGTCAAGAGTATGGTCAAGCGATTCTTCCAGATCCCAGCAGAGGCGGCCAAAGATATCCCGGCCGGACACGGCGGGATCGTGTTCCTCAACGGGAAAAAGGCCGGGGTCTACCGGGACGAGTCGGGGGCGCTCCACCCCGTGGACATCCGCTGCCCCCACCTGGGCTGCCAGCTGGAGTGGGACCCGGACGAGAAGACCTGGGACTGCCCCTGCCACGGCTCCCGGTTCGACTGCCTGGGCCGGCTCATCTCCGGGCCCGCGCAGACAGACCTGGACTCCAGTCTCCGGACCGGCCGGCGGTCTTTACCGCCATCAGTCGAGCGGTCTCCATAATGATCGATCTGGTTCGGAAGGGCTTGTCCCTCCGCTTTACCAACCAGGCCGCAGCGCTGGTGTGCGGATCTTCGGCGGATGTCCGCCCGATGTCTCTTCTCTTCACGGCCTGGGGCCAGCGGCGCGCCCCCTCCTCCCCAGCTGCGGCGGGGGAGGAGGGGGCGCTGGTCCGGCTGGTCTGAAAAAACTTTTGTGAGTCTGGATTTTCCCCTTGCATTGCACGCCAAGTTGTGGTATATTATACAGGATGAAACCCATGCAGGTGTAGTTCAATGGCAGAATGTCAGCTTCCCAAGCTGAACACGGGGGTTCGATTCCCCTCACCTGCTCCAAGTCGGAGCAAACGTCTATCGTTTGCTCCGACTTATTTTATAAGTCAGAGCGCACTCATTTTGCTGCTCATCCTTTACAAATCGAATCCGCTGTGCTGAGCTTGCAGTTGGGGCCGCCCTGCGGGCGATGTTTTTGACTGCAAAATTTGGCGGACCGCTTGCCCGGACTGGAGGAGTAGAGTATAATAGATGCGGGCCCGGTCGAAGACACAGGATGGTTCCAAAGATCTGTAAAATGAGTTGACGAGGCGGGCAGGATATGGTATAATTTAAACAGTAATTATTCTCATTAAGAAACTAAAGGAGGAAATCATCATGCCTGAACTGAAGGGAAGCAAGACAGAACAGAACCTGTGGACAGCCTTTGCTGGGGAGTCCCAGGCCCGCAACAAGTACACCTATTTTGCCTCCAAAGCGAAGAAGGACGGTTTTGTCCAGATCTCCAAGATCTTTGAGGAGACCGCCGCCAATGAGAAGGAGCATGCTGAGATCTGGTTCAAGCTGCTGGGCGGGATCGGTTCCACTGCGGAGAACCTGGCCGCCGCTGCTGAGGGCGAGAACTACGAGTGGACCGATATGTACGCCACCATGGCCAAGGAGGCCGAGGAGGAGGGCTTTGACCACATCGCATTCCTGTTCTCCGAAGTTGCCAAGATCGAGAAGGAGCATGAGGAGCGTTACCGCAAGCTGCTGGCCAACGTGGAGGGGGGCCTGGTGTTCTCCAGAGACGGCGATATGATCTGGCAGTGTTCCAACTGCGGCCATATCCATGTGGGCAAGCAGGCGCCGGAGGTCTGCCCCGTCTGCGCTCATCCCCGGGACTACTTCCAGCTGAAGGCGGAGAACTATTGATCTGCTGATCCATACATATCTCTAAAAGGACGCGCCTCGCATTGAGGCGCGTCCTTTCTGCGTCTGGTCAGTTCTCCTCCGGACCGGCCGGGGGCTCCAGCCCGATTTTGCGGTAGTAGTCATTGAATAGGATCTTCTCCGAATAGCTGCGGATATACCGGGCCTCCCAGTAGGTGTCCTGGGCGTAGTTTTCCGGCACCTGCGCCCCCTCATTTGGGGTGAAGGTGTCCGTGTCCGCATTGTAACGCCCCAGTTCGGTGAGATAGCTGTAATCGTTAAAGATGACTAGCCCAGGGGCGTCGGAGAGGATATCCCGGCCGGCCAGCAGGCGGGAGTCATATTCCAGGCCGAACAGATTGGACAGGGTGGGGATGATGTCCACGCTGTAACAGGGCTTGTCTACTACCACAGGCTCCTCCATGTCACCGGACCAGAGGATCAGCGTGGAGCGGTACTTCTCAAAGGGATCGGCCTCCGTCCCTTCCCCCGCCAGCTCGTCGATGGCGCCGGTGCCGTCCAGGCCATAGGGGTAGTGGTCCCCGGAGAGGACGATCACGGTGTTCTCCAGCTCGCCGGCCTCCTCCAGCGTCTTGATGGTGTACTCCAGAGCCTGGTCCAACTCCATGTTGCAGGCCAGATAGGCCCGGGCGGCCTCGCTCATGTCCAGATCCGCCACCTCATCCCGGTGCTTGGCGGACATGGCGTTGCCCGCGAAGCTGTAATTCATGTGGCCGCTCACCGTCATATAGTAGTTGTGGAAGGGCTTCTCTCCGGCCAGAGCCTGGGGGAGGGTCAGCTGCATCATCTCCAGATCGGACTGGGGCCAGGTCATGGCCACATCCAGCCCGGTGTCACAGGCGTAGAAATCATAGCCCAGGTTGGGGTGGGAGAGGTTGCGGTCATAGTAGTTGGCTGTATTGTTGTGGTAGGCCAGGGTGGGATAGCCCAGGGCCCGGAGCTGGTTGCCCATGGAGAAGTACATGGAGACCCCGTTTTTTCCTGCATACCGCTGGGAGGCATTGACCTGGTTGGTGGGGATCAGGCCGGTGGTGGCGGCATACTCCCCATCCACCGTGGAGTAATACCACAGGGGGTTGTAGAAGTTCTCAAACACAAAGCCGGAGTGGGCCAGCTTGTATAAGGTGGGGGTGTACTGCTCGTTCACTGCGCCGATCCAGAAAGCCTCGCCGGTGAAAAGGAGCAGATTCTTGCCCTGGAACATACCGGTGTACTGATTTTTCTCCGTGGGCGTCCGGTCCCGGAAATACTCGTGCATGTCCTTCAGGGTGCTGTCCGTCTCGTTGGCGATCAGGGCGTCGAAGTCGATGTCCATGACATTGGGACCGGAGGCGGCGGGGGTCTCCCCTTCCTCCGGCTCCTCCGGCTGGACAGAGACATTCCCCGGGGCCAGCGTGGAGACCGAGCCCTCACCCGGGTCGGGGCGGCTGGGTTCCTCCAGGCCAAAGAGGGTCTGCTCGATATCCAGCCGCAGGGTGGTGGCCAGGCCGAAGTGGGAGACCGTCAGGTCTGGGACAAAGGTCTCTCGATAGATCTGGCGGGTCGTCATGATCCCGCCGGTGGGCAGGGCGATCGCCAGCACTGCTGCGGCCTGCACGATGATCACGCCGCCGATCACTCCCAGCAGCACCCGGCCGTCCGGGCGGTTCAGGAGGGCGAACCGTGGCTGGAAGAAGTACACCACCAGAGGGACGGCCAGCAGGAGCAGGGCGGGCAGGGCCTCCCAGATGCCCAGCAGGGTCTCCTTCCAGTAGCTGCCCAGGGCCTGACCTGCCATGTTGAAGGACTTGGTGACCAGCACGGTGGCAAAGATCGTGTGGTACACCGACTGGATCATGTACCACAGGGTCAGCACGCCAAGCACGGCGAAGCCGGCCTTGCGGTTCCCCTTCTTGCCCCAGAGAGAGGTCAAAAGGGCACACATCCCGGCCAGCGGCAGGGAGAAAAGCAGGATATAGACCAGCCCCACATCAAAAAAGGGCCGGACATAGAAAGCCCGGTAGATCCCCTCCAGCCAGAGGATAGAGCCCAGGAAAAACAGGAGCGGTTTTACGATGTCCCAGGGAGTTTCTCTCCGATACATGATATCAAATCCTCGCTGCTCTGCCCGACCCGGGGCAGATGCTTGATCTCAGTGTGCGCGGACCCCAGGCGGCCCGCAGTGCTTACCTCTTTATCATACCTCCTGCCGGGACTTCTGTCCAGAGGGTTCTCCCTTTTTCTCTGCCCTGTTTCCCGGGGAATAGGGATGACGGCCGAGTCCCTCTGTGATATAATAGGGAAACAACAGGGAAACGGGTTTGCTTGTTCCCAAAACGGACATACTGACCACTGTATCGACAGAAGGGGAGGACCACCATGACCTTTGAGGAACTTTACCGCACTATGCTGAAGCAGGCTGTTGAGAAGGGCTCCGTCCAGGCAGATGATCTGGAGGCCAGTGCCGGGCATCTGGACTGCCTGCTCCACCCTCAGGACCACCCCTTGGTCTGGCCGCTCAACCCCTGCACCTGTCCCAAAGAGGAGACACACTGCGCCGCCGCCTGCCTGTTTGACGCCATCGTGCGCAGGGACGACGGTACGCTTGCCGTGGACCCGGACCGCTGCTCCGGATGCGGCGCCTGTATCCAGGCCTGCCAGTCTGGAAACCTGACTGCCAGCCGGGACGTGCTGCCTGCCCTGGACGCAGTCAAGCATGCCAAAGGGCCCGTCTACGCCCTGATCGCCCCTGCCTTCCTGGGCCAATTCTCCACTGTGGTGACGCCGGGCCGGCTGCGCTCGGCTTTCAAGCTGCTGGGCTTCACCGGGATGGTGGAGGTGGCCCTCTTCGCGGACCTGCTGACGTTGAAGGAGGCGCTGGAGTTTGACCGGAACATTCACACAGAGACGGATTTCCAGCTCACAAGCTGCTGCTGCCCCATGTGGATCGGCATGATCCGAAAGCTGTATCATGAGCTGATGCCACACGTTCCCGGGGCGGTATCCCCTATGATCGCCGCCGGCCGGACGGTAAAAAAGCTGCACCCAGATGCGGTCACCATCTTTGTGGGGCCCTGCATTGCCAAAAAGGCGGAGGCCCGGGAGGCAGACCTGGCCGGCGCGGTGGACTATGTGCTTACCTTCCAGGAGATGCAGGATATTTTCCAGGCGGCGGATATCCACCCGGAGCTGCTGGAGGAGAGCGAGCGGGACCACTCCTCCCGAGCGGGGCGGATCTACGCCCGTACCGGCGGAGTCAGCGAGGCGGTTCGGACCACGGTGGCCCGTCTGCACCCGGAGCGGCCCATCCAGGTCCGGACCCGGCAGGCAGACGGCGTGCCGGCGTGCAGGGCGATGATCGAGGACATCCGCTCCGGCCAGCACCAGGCGAATTTCTTTGAAGGGATGGGCTGTACCGGCGGCTGCGTAGGCGGGCCGAAGGTCCTGCTGGACCGGGAGACCGGACGGGAGAATGTAGACCGTTACGGAGACGAGGCGGAGTTCAGCACTCCGCTGGACAACCCCTATGTCCTCAAGCTGCTCCGCCTGCTGGGCTTTGATACGGTGGAGGAATTTTTGGAGCAGAGCGATATTTTCATCCGGCATTTTTAAAGGAAGCACAGAGCGCAAGGGCAGGGCTGTGATCTTCCGGCTGTCCCCGGCAAAAGTCCGTCCCGGCTCCTAGAGCCGGAAAAGGGGGGAGAGCAAAAAGGAGCGGAAGCAAAAGAGGAAAGACATCTGCACAAGCAGATGTCTTTCTTTTTGTGAAGGGCGGTTAAGACTGATATTTCTGTCAGAAACGAAAAATGCCGCCCGCAGGGCGGCCCACCAACTGCGAGCCCAGCACAGCGGGTCGCAGTTGGAAAGGAGGAGCAGCGGCGTGAGCGCGCTCTGACTTATAAAATAAGTCGGAGCAAGCGATACAAAGCTTGCTCCGACGTGGTGCGCGAGGCGGGACTTGAACCCGCACGTGCGTAATGCACACTAGAACCTGAATCTAGCGAGTCTGCCAATTCCACCACTCGCGCATGGGGGACTGCGCTCTTCAGCGCAAGTGGTATCATACCATATAAGGGCCTGCCTGTCAACACTTTTTTGGCCCTCCCTGGATCTTTTGTTTGTCCCCGCCCGCGAGAGCGGGGACAAACGGAGGGCTTTCCGCTGGGAGCCGGAGAAAAGAGGGACTTTTGAGCGAGCAGAGGGATCGGCCCGCCCGGGCCAAGGAGAGGCCGGGATTCAGGTGGATGGGGTGGAGCCTGCCAGGCGGTTCTCCGGGTAGCGGCGCAGATCGATGTGGCTGATGACAAAGAGCTCATAGAGGCGGGCCAGAATATCCCAGGTCTCTCGGTCCAGCTCACCAGTCTGGGGCAGCATAGCCTTCTCCTGGAGCCACTGGGTATTCCGGACCGAAGCAGCATCGTGGATGCCGTCGATGGACTCCGGCTCCAGCCCATCCAGGACATGGGAGAGGCTCTGAAACATGGCCTGTACCGGGAGAAGGTAGTTGTGGGAGGAACCGGCCTGAACTTTAGCACTGGGAGGAAAAGCACGTATCTGTCTGGGATCGGCAAGCTCTCGCTCCAGATCCAGCCACTCGTCCAGAATGGCCTGCCAGGTCTCACGGTCCACCACGCCGGTGACAGGGGGGTGGAGCTCCCGCTGGAAGAGCATCACCGCCTCCAGGGTACGCTCCCCGAACACACCGTCCGGGACCAGAGCGGGCAGAAAGTCATAGCGCAGAGACAGGCGGTTCAGCATATACTGAAGACTCCGTATGGGCTGGGCCACCATCTCGCGTTCCAGCTGCTGTAAGGTCATGACAAGGACACCTCCTGTTGATCCGACTGCCCCAAACGCAGATCGGTGCCGGGATGCTGCCCGAAGCGGGGCGTCTCACTGTGTCCGCTGACCGCCGCCAGGGTCAGGTCCACCAGCGAGGGGATGAGCTCGGAGGCCTGAAAGGGGAAGCGAGCCACATCCTGTTGGAGCACGGCTTCCAGGCTGGCGAACTCACGGTACAGGGCGTCCCAGGTGGCTTCCCCCACTACGCCGTCGGGGAGGAGGTCAGTCTGCCGCTGAAAGGACTGGACCGCATTGGCGGTGGAGGGGCCGAATACGCCGTCCACCGTCAGCGGGGGGATGACCTCATCAAATTCAGCCAGTACGGCCAGCATGTACTGGAGGACCTGAACCTCGGTGCCGGTGTCCCCCTCTCGGAGGACGCCAGGGTACTGGAACTGGACCTTATAGAAGGTCTGCCCTTCGCTGACCAGCTCAGAGAGCCGGGTGACGCCCACATAGAGGTAGACCAGCTTATACCAGGTGGCCTTTCCCACCACGCCGTCTGACGCCAGGTTGAAGATGCGCTGGAACTGCCGCACGGAGTATTCGGTGTCTTCCCCGAAGATGCCGGTGACGGGCTTGATCTTGGGGATGGCGGGGTAGTTCTGGGAGATGCGGTTCAGGCTGGTCTGGACCACGGCCACCTCCTCCCCCACAGAGCCCAGCCGCAGGGGGCTGCCGGGATAGGACTGGGTGATGTCCTGGATGGGGGCGTTGACCACCAGCTCGATGTCGTCCCCGTAATAGTGGCGGAGGATCTCCATGGAGTTGTAGCCCGTCTGGGCCATCTCCTGGCTGCCCCACTGGGAGAGCCCGTCACAGGTGGAGGTGGTCCCGTTGCAGAACTTGGCGGAGAGGGGCTCCACAAAGCCCTGACGGCGGATGTAGTCGTTGAAGATCTCGTCCACCACTGCGCTGATGCTCTGGAAGAAGCTCCTTCCCCGAATGAACTTCTGGTCATAGGCGGTGGTGTTGGTGATTTGGAAGTTGTAGCCCCGGCTGGGGTAGAACTCGGTATAGACCCGGTTCAGGGCAAAGGAAATGATAGCCAGCACATTGGCCCGGATCGTGGAGAGCTCCCAGGTGGGATAGATCTCACTGGAGGCTACGTTTTTGACGTAGTCGGGGAAAGAGACCGTCACATTTTCTGCCCACTGGTCGGGCAGGCCCAGATGCACCGTGATGGTGCTGGGGATGTAAGGAAGGACGATGACCGGCATAGGGACACCTCACAGATTCTGAGGGGAGGTGTTCAGGATGGAGCTGTCAACAAGACTGTGCTGCCCCTCGGCCAAGGGGATGAGCTCCATGTCCTGGTCGGTCTCTTCGCCGGAGAAGATCTGGACGCCGTCCACCCGCAGGGCGGTGTAGCCTGGGTGTTCCGCCCAGACCTGGCAGACGGAGAAGGGGACCATGTCCTGGGTGGGACCGGTGCTCTCCCAGCGGGGGGGCGCAGGGATGGTGAGGGGCTGGACCCGGCCCTCACGGTCGGTGATCTGGACAGACAACAGGTGATATTTCCCGGTCGGGCTGATCTGGGTCACCACAACAGTGGCGTCCTCGATGGGGAGCTGCGCCCGGGAGGTATAGACTCTGATCTGCAGAGTCCCAAACTCTTCCTCCATATGGAGCCTCCTTCCGGCGTGATGGTGCGCCGTTTACTGGACCATCCTATGCCGGGACCGCGGAGCGGGTTCCCCTGTGGAAAAAAGATGCCCGCCGGGGCAAAAACGCTCCCGGTCGGGCATCTTTTTTCCACAGAAACCGCATCTGCGGTGGGTTTCCCTTTTTTTCTACACAGACATACCATATAATGTGGATAGATTTTTAAAAAAGGAGAAATGGGCACAATATGATGGAACTTAAGATCGCGTCAAGATCCTTGACGGACGAGGCGGGGAAACTGCGCCGCCTCCACTATTTTCTGCTGGTGGACGAGCTGGAGGCGGGGAGCTTCTTCTGCGAACAGTACGGAGTGAAGATCGCGGAAGAGGACGGAGACTGCGCGCAGATCCGGGGCATCACCACCAGCGCGGTGCGCATAGACGAACTGATGACCACACTGGTGGAGCAGCAGGTCAGCCCTACGGTGCTGGAGGATGTGGTGCAGGACTGGCTGTGACAGAGACACAGATCAGCATATCCCACGCCTCCCTCTCAGAGAAACGCTGTTATTTTTTCTTTCCCCTGTGGTCGATGCGCTGCATCAGCGCCACCAGCAGAGCGATGGCGCCCAGGACCACAAAGATGCCCAGCATTCCCTGCCCCATCATTTCCAAAGCATGCGTAATATTTTCCATGTTCGAATGTCCTCCTTTTTACTCCATCACAGGATGGGATTGTTGGCAAAATACTGAAGCACCACACCGCCGGCCACCACAGAGGCGATCTGGCCGGAGACGTTAGCCGCCACCGCGTGCATCAGCAGGTGGTTCTGGGAGTCGGCCTCCTGACCCAGCTTCTCGATGACCCGGGAAGACATGGGGAAGGCAGAGATGCCGGCCGCACCTACCATGGGGTTGATCTTGTTCTTGGGGGTGAAGATATTGAGTACCTTGACGAAGAGCACGCCCACCATGGAGTCCAGCACAAAGGCCACCAGGCCCAGACCCATGATCATGATGGTCTCCTTCTGGACGAACTGATCCGCTTTCATAGAGAAGGCGATGGTGATGCCCAGCAGCAGGGTGATCAGGTTGGCCAGCTCATTCTGGGCGGTCTGGGAGAGGGAGGTGAGCACGCCGCACTCCCGGATCAGGTTGCCGAACATGAGGAAGCCTACCAGCGCCACGGAGGAGGGAGCCACCAGGCCGGCGATGACGGAGACCACGATGGGGAAGAGGATGCGCAGGCGCTTGGATACGCCCTGGGCCCGGTAGGGCATGCGCATGGCCCGCTCCTTCTTAGTGGTGACCAGCTTGATGGCAAAGGGCTGGATGATAGGTACCAGAGCCATATAGGAGTAGGCAGCCACTGCGATGGCCCCCACATAGCGGGAGTCGAGGATCTGGGAGACCAGGATAGAGGTGGGGCCGTCTGCGGCGCCGATGATGCCGATGGAGGCGGCGTCCTTCAGGTCAAAGCCCAGGGCCGCAGCCAGGAGGATGGTGAGGAAAATACCGGCCTGGGCGGCGGCGCCGCACAGGAACAGCTTGGGGTTGGCCAGCAGGGGACCGAAGTCGATCATAGCGCCGATGCCGATGAAGAGCAGGATGGGGAAGGCCTCGCTGGCCTCGATGCCAACCTCAAAGAGCCACTGGATGATGCCGTGGGTCTCACCCACGCCCTCGCTGAACTGATTGATGACGCCGGACAGGGGCAGGTTGACCAGGATGGCGCCGAAGCCCATGGGCAGCAGCAGGGCGGGCTCAAACCCCTTCTCGATGGCCAGCCAGATCAAAAGGCCGCCCACGACGTACATCAGCAGCTGCTGCCATGTGATAGACAGAAGCCCCTCCCAAAGAAATTCCATGCTTTCTTCCTCCATTTCTTTATAGTATGTGTACCCTTTCGGAGAAAAATCGGCCCGCGCCCGGCAGACAGCCCGCAAAAAAAGACCTGCGTTCCCATTGGAACGCAGGTCTGGTCATTTCAGGAAAAACCAGAATGGAACAAGCTCCATCCATGCTTGTTGGCCTTTCCGCGCGGGAACCGCGCCGACTACTCCCCTTTGTATTTACGGATTTTATCATCTTCCCCTGGGGCTGTCAAGAGAAATCTCCGCTTTTTTCACCATGCAGAAACGGCGGGCCATTCACCCCAGGGAGCGGGTCCGGAGGTGCCCCAGGCCGCGGCCGGGCAGGGGCAGCCTGACGGTGAAGAGGGTGCCGGAGATGGCGGAGCTGGAGACGGAGATCCGGCCCTGATGGCCGTCTACGATGCTCTTGGCGATGGACAGCCCCAGACCGTAGCCCCCCTGGCTCCTGGCCCGGTCGCTGTCAGTGCGGTAGAAGCGCTCGAACAGGCGGGGCAGATGCTCCGGAGGGATGGCCTCGCCGGTGTTGTGGACGGAGAGGACTGCCTCGTCTCCCTGGGGGCGGAGGATCAGTGAGGCCGAGCCGCGGGGCCCGGCATACTTGACCGCGTTGTCCACCAGAATGGCCACCAGGCGGCGCAGCTGCTCCGGATCGCCCAGGAGCTCCAGATCAGGCGTGATCTGGCTGTCCAGGGCCACGCCGGCCTCAAAGGCCACCGACTCAAAGGGGAGCAGGGCCTCCCAGGCCAGGTCGCTGAAGGACACCGTCTGGAGACGGAGGGGAGAGCGCCGGTCATCAGAGCGGGCCAGGAAGAGCAGGTCCTCCACCAGTGACTTCATCCGCTGAGCCTCTGCCTGGATGTACTCCACCCACTTGCGCTGTCCATCAGCCATGTCTCCGGAGTGGGCCAGGAGGATGCCGGCGTTGGCCAGGATGACAGTGAGGGGGGTCTTCAACTCGTGGGAGGCGTCGGCTACGAACTGCTTCTGCTGCTGCCAGGACCGCTCGGCGGGGCGTAAGGCCAGGGTGGAGAGGAGCAGGGAGATGACGAAGAAACAGGCCAGCCCCAGCAGCCCCACCAGCAGGCACGTCCGCAGCAGGGCCAGAAGATTTTCCCGCTCCCAGGTCCGGTCGGCAAAGGCCAAGCGGACCGCGCCTCCCTCCGCATCCTCCCGGAGATAGCGGAGGGAGGAGACGGTGCCATCCCGGCGGCCGTCCTCCAGAGCGGCCTGGGCGGCCTGTTGGGCCACTTCCAGAGAGACATCCACTTGGTCTCCGTCGTTGATAGCGGTGACCACGCCGTCCTCCACTGTGACGGTGAACACCGGGAGCAGGGAGCGCTGAGCGCCCTGGCCGCTGGAGGGGCGGCGGGACCCATCCAGGGGAAAAGCGATCTCCGGCCGGAGGGGACTGCCTTCCTCTCCCCACATCAGGGCGGCACGCATGGCCAGCAGGCTCTGGTCCTTCAGGCGTTGAGCACTGCTTGCCATAAAGACCCCAAAGACCATAAGGAGGACCAGGGACACCAGCAGCATGTTCACCAGAATGAATTTGCGCCGCAGGGTACGGATCATGGCATGCCCCCTCCGCCAAAGCTGCCGGGCTCATCCGAGGTAGTGAGGAAATAGCCCACCTTACGCACGGTGCCGATGGAGACCTGGGAGGCCAGGAAGGACAGCTTCTTCCGCAGGAAGGAGATGTACACTTCCACATTGTTGTCCTCCGCCTCCGAGTCCAGCCCCCACACCTTGGCAATGATGTCGTCCTTGGGGGTGACCAGCTTGGCGTTCTGGAGAAGCAGACGCAACACCTCGAACTCCTTGAAGCCCAGCCGCACCGACTTGTCTCCCCGGCGCAGGCAGTGGGAGGAGAGGTGGAGGGACAGGTCTCCGAAGGCCAGCTCCTCGGACACCACCTCCCCCTGGCGGCGGGTGAGGGCCCGGACCCGGGCCAGCAGCTCGGAGGTGTCAAAGGGCTTGGTCATGTAGTCGTCCGCCCCGCAGTCCAGGCCCTTCACTTTGTCGGAGATCTCGTCACGGGCGGTGAGCATGAGGATGGGAGTGGACACGTGGGCGGAGCGGAGGCGGCGGGCCACCTCCAGCCCGTCCAGCTTGGGCAGCATCACATCCAGGACGATGACATCGTACTGGGCGGTGAGCGCATAATCCAGGCCGTCGGCACCGTTGTGGACCTGGTCCACCTGATATTTCTGCTCTGCCATAATCTGGGCCAGGGCCTCCGCCAGCCGGACCTCGTCCTCCACGATCAGGATACGCATAATGGGCCTCCTTTCCCAATTGGGCTCTGTTTTTTCTCACTATACCACAAAAAACTGAAAATGCCCTGAAAAATTCAGAGTAATTTCAGCTTCTCCTGTTATACTGGCCCCAGAAGAGCATCAAGGGACAGGGGGGATACTCGTGCGTTATCGCGTGGTGACCACCGTGGCCGCGTTGCTGCTGTGTCTGGGCCTGATCGCCTGCTTTGTCCCGGGAAGCGTCCCGGCGGCAACATCTGGGGAGGGAGACAGCAGGGCGGCCCTGACAGCGGAGGACCGGTGATGCCTCCTGTAAAAGGGACCCGGGGGGGGGGGGGGGGGGGGGGGGGGGGGGGGGGGGGGCGGGGGGGGGGGGGGGG
>NZ_JANGBZ010000005.1:0-134965 GCF_024462915.1 Clostridium sp. DFI.5.61 | reverse complement strand
AGGGGAAAATCCAGACTCACAAAAGTTTTTTCAGACCAGCCGGACCAGCGCCCCCCCCCCCCCCCCCCCCCCCGGGGGGGGGGGGGGCGGCTTTGGGCGTTGGAAGTATGAATAGTAAGGGGAAAAGTAGAAAAAGAAAAAATTATATGAAGTATATCACAACTTTACTTGTAAGTATACTCTTTTACCGTTCCCTTTCCAATTAACGGAACGCCTAAGTTGCTTGCCGGCCTCCCACGCCGCTTCCAGATGTTCCGGGCTAAAGACCCGCTTGACTCGCTCATAGTCGGCGGAGCATAAAAGGACCGCAAGTCCCGATAAAAGAGACTTGCGGTTATCATGATTTATTCCCACTCGGCAAATTCAGATATAGTAGGGTGTATTTGAGGTGATTTCGCAGGAAAAACTTTCGCAAATATGTTAATATTCCACCTGCTATTTTCGGCTGTAAAGTTTATTAGTATCAAAATAGTATCACAAAAGGCTGGGAAATACAACAGAATTATGTGGAGCTCTACATAATTCCGGCACGGACGGACGCTGTCAGGCACAGCGGATAACAGCCTTGCAAGAGGCGTTGTACCTGCGCTGGATATATTCTTGATAGGCTTTCTGGTCTGTCATGGAAATTCCCCCTCTCTGAATAATAGTGCGGGGCGGCAGCACTCCTTGCTGTCGCTCCTTGACTGCCTAACTGCGAAACCGGGCGGGGCTGTCAACGGTGGGCGAAGCCCGTTCATCTTGACCGCCCGCTGGCTCGGCTGGCTTTGCTATTTACCCGACAAACTTGAATTTATTGTAAGGTATCACGTTTTACCTTCTTAAGCCTTACTATCATTACCATAGGAATTTCTTTGTTGGTTTTGAAACATTCTTCATAAAATCCATCAATGACAAATCCAGCTCTAAAACAAAGGTTAAAAATATCTTGTATGGAACGATGATAATAAATCTGCTCTTTCGGTTGCCCTTCAATCGCTATATCATAGTAACTGTGCGGTGTCATATATTTTTCAGTCAACGTGACAAAACAAGGGTGTTGCGTTGCAAAGACAAAAATTCCGCTTTCCTGCAACAGTTCATAAACAGCCATAAGAAGTGGTTCAATATCCGTAATATCCATAATTGCCATATTAGAAACTGCTTTCGTAAAGGCTCGATTTCTTTTTAATTCTAATATACTTTTTCTATTGGTCGCATCCGCCACACAAAATTCAATTTGTTTTGCATATTGTGATTGCCGTCTTTTAGCCAATTCTATCATTTTTTTGCTGTAATCAAAAGCGACAACCGAAGCGCCTCTTTGTGCAAGATACGAAGAATAATTTCCATTGCCACACGCAATATCCAAAATATAATCCGCAGGATTAGGAGATAGAAGTTCCGTTACTTTGGGACGCACTACCTCTCTGTGAAATTCATTAGATTCGTCACCCATTGCATTATCCCAAAATTGTGCGTTCTCCTCCCAGATTTTTTTACTTTCCTCTGTTCCCATGTTCTCTCCCACTCCCAAAATTTGCTTTTTTGCTTCCATTAAATCTTCCTTACGATATTCCATTGTTACCCTCCATAACTTCTGATTGTTGCCGTCTTGACGATTATGTATCTTTACATTACCTTCTGAAACATATGGCGCACCTTGTCCAGGCGGTTGTTTGGACGGCGGGGCTGGATGACCGGCTGGCCGACAGCGGCCTGATACCCTTTTAGCTCTGTAAGGCATACGCTCTGCCCGTTGGTGTAAAAGGCCAGATCAGTACGGTATGCCTGTATACAGCGGGCGGGAATCTCGCCAGTAAAGACAACTTCATCCTTTTTTACCTGGGCCGTTTCGATGGTGGCACAGTATTTCGGTGCATCATGATAAGCCCTGGAAAGGTATTCCTGGGGCGCATAGAGGGTGAAGGAGAGATAAGGTTCCAGCAGCTGCGTCCCCGATTCCTTCAATGCCTGTTCCAATACAATCGGGGCCAATGAGCGGAAGTCCGCCGGCGTGCTGACTGGACTGTAATAAAGCCCGTATTCAAAGCAAATCTTACAGTCCGTTACGTTCCAGCCGAACAAGCCCTGCTCCAGCCCGTAACGGATACCATCCCTGACAGCGTTTTGAAAACTCTGGTTCAAGTATCCCAGCGAAACCCGGCTCTCGTATTGTACGCCGGAGCCAAGCGGGAGTGGTGTAACAGACAGTCCGATAGATGCCCAAAACGGGTTGGGCGGCACCTCGATATGGATGGTGTGGCTGGCTGCTTTGAGCGGCCGCTCCATATAAATGACGGTGGGTTCCTTTACCACTGTTTCAATCTTGTATTTTTCCGACAGCAAAGCGGAAACGACCTCCAACTGCACCCGGCCCAAAAAAGAAAGAATGATCTCATGGGTGATGGAATCCACTTCGCAGCGCAAAAGCGGGTCAGTATCCGCAAGTTGCGTAAGAGCGTCCAGCAGCCGTTCTCTTTGCGCTGCCGTTTTCGGCGCAATCGTCGTCCGCAGCATGGGGAGGGGGGCCTCGCGCCACCTTTTACGAGGGAGCCGGGTTTGATCCCCTAATACATCGTTTAACCTCACGCTGTCGCTGGGAAGGATAACAATTTCGCCCGGATAAGCGGTGTCTGTCCGAACAATTTCCCCTTTGGATGGAATACGCATCTCTGTGATTTTCAGCTTTTCTCTCCCGGCCAGGGCCACCGTATCCCGCAGGCGCAGCGTTCCGCTGTATAGCCGCAGATAGACACGCCGCTGGCCGCAATCGGTGTACTCAACCTTGAAAACGCTGCCGCATAGGGTGGCGCTCCCCTGTTCCCCAATCGGTTGGAACAGTCCTGTCACCGCATCCATCAACGGTTGAATGCCAAGGCCCTTTTTGGCGCTGCCATGATAGACCGGAAACAGGGAGGCTTCTTGAACCCGCCGCTGTTCCTCCCGCGCAAGTTTTTCCTGGCTGATTGGTTCTCCTGCGATATACTTTTCCAATAATGCATCGTTATTTTCGATGACCGCATCCCATGCTTCTATGTCGGTATTTTCCTCCAGGACTATTTCCGGGGACAGCGACACCGTCTGCTTGATGATAATATCGGCGGAGAGCTTATCCCGAACAGACTGAACCACGCTCTGCAAATCAACGCCAGCCTGGTCGATCTTGTTGATAAAGATAACGGTGGGAATGTTCATTTTCCGCAGGGCATGGAACAGAATACGGGTCTGGGCCTGCACGCCATCTTTCGCGGAGATCACCAAGATGGCCCCATCTAAAACAGCCAAAGAGCGGTACACCTCCGCCAAAAAATCCATGTGGCCGGGCGTATCCACAATGTTAACTTTACATCTGTGCCACTGGAAGGAAGTGACTGCCGCTTGAATGGTAATCCCACGCTGCCGCTCCAAAAACAAGGTGTCCGTCCTCGTTGTCCCTTTTTCGACGCTCCCTGGTTCTGAAATGGCTCCACTGGCATATAGCAGACTCTCCGTCAAGGTCGTCTTTCCAGCGTCTACATGGGCAAGAATCCCGATATTGATAATGTTCATGTCTATCCTCCATACAAGGCCCGAATGGGCGCAAAAATCCCCAGCGGCTAATACTTTTACCGCTGGGGATCATGACTTCGGACACACAGAAACATACACGACTTACATAAGCCGCGGTCCGTCACGATATTTACTAAAAAGGCAAAAGTATTCTTAAAATTGGGTACAAAAACCAAGCCCCTGCAAGGGGCAATCATTTTTGCGCCCATTATCAAATTTTATTTAAGAATACCTTGCCGCATATTTGATAGACTCCTCAAATCAGGATAATAGCAGTATATCATAGTACGCTCTAAAAAACAAGAAATCATTTTACCGATTCCACAAATAAAATCGGAGGGTATTCACTGGAATACCCTCCGGTTTTGGTGATTATCGTGCGTCTATCCGAATTTTTGACTTTGCGGCCCGTTTCCGTTCCTTTTCGGCATGTTCCTGCTGGTAAGCTGCCTCTAATATTCTGTCCACTTGTTCTGGGCCAAAGGCCCTTTTGACCCGCTCATAGTCAGCGGAGACTTGCCGCATGGCCTTGTTTTCCAACTTGACCTCCTGCAATCGATCAGACAGGCGGATGTTGCTCTCCCTCACCCGGCCATAGTCCCCTTGCAGACGCTCAAATTTCCCCCGCAGCTCCACATAGGCCAGATACAGGGAGCGCAGCACCTTGACGATTTGGGCCAGCAGGGGCTTTGCCTTTTTCTCTCGGTAGGCCCGGCCTGTTTCCAGCGTTCCCGGCTCCGGCAAAATCTCCTCCGGATTGGCGGAGAAATCCGCTGCCAACCGCTCCATATTTTTCACCGCCGGGGCAAGTTCTTTGAGCCGCCGTTCCTGGCTCTCCACCTGGTTTTCTTTCTCCGCCTTGACCGTCTCCAGAACGGCGATCTCCTTTGCCCGCTGCTCTTTCTTGTAGTCCAGCACAGACAAGTGCTTGTCGTGGGTGCCTTTGTCCTCCCACTCAATCCCGTGGCGCTCCATGACCAGGGAAAGCTGCTCCTTTTCCGAGCGCACCCACTGGCTCCACTCTGTGTCCCCTCTGGTGCCGCCCTGGAAACCCTGGGCCGCTAACGCCTGTTTCAAAGATACCCTCGTGTCCAGCCCTCGCTTGCTCCCGGTGGTGAATGGTACAAAGTCAATGTGCAGATGGGGCGTAGCCTCGTCCATGTGGAGGTGGGCAGAGAACACCCGGAGTTGGGGGTTGCGCTCTTGAAAGCCCTTCATGTACTCGTCCAAAACCGCTGCCGCAAGCTGTCCCTCCTCGCTGTCGGCGCTCATATCATCTCGATTGCCCACTTGCAGGATGATTTCATGGAACGGCTTTTCCTGCTTGCCGGAGCGGATCTTCTCATAGTAATCCTCTATCCTTCTGTCGGCCCTGGTTTGTTTAGCGTTGTACCGTTCCAGAGCCTCGTCAAAGAGTTCATGGTACACCGCCTTGATATTCTCCTGGCAGTAGGTTATATTCAAGTGGGAGCGTTCCGGGTCAGTGTTCTTGGCGTGGAATTTTCTACTGTTATGGTTCACCGATCCTTGGCCCACCATGGCGCTGATTGTCCTTTTCAAATCAATCCCTCCTCCCTTTTCCGCCGCGCAAGCGGCGAGCCTTTGTTACTTTCTGCGAAAGTAACGCAAAAGCACTTTTGACAGCCTGACGGCCATCAAAAGCGCATTTGCGCCCTACGGGGTGGTGTGGGGGCTTTGCCCCCGGCAACTGCGGTTGCCTCCCCCAGCAGGGCCGCCCTTTGAAAAGGGCACCCTGCACCCCGCCTAAACTTTGTCACTCGCCGTTGGGCAGGGTGGAAAGGCCAGGGGCCTTTCCACCGCCCGGCAAGTGTTTTCCGTGGGCCGAAAGTCAAGGGGTACGGGTTGTATTGACTTGCGGCAATCTCCACCCGCAGGTATGCCCCCCTTGACTTTCGCCCCCGCTCCCCGTGACAGCCGTGACGACCGTGACGATGTTTTACACACCGCCTCCGCACTCCGAAAAGCTGTCACAGCTGTCACGGTCGTCACGCCTGGGGTTCCTCCAACGTGAGCTTGATACTCCGCCCGGCATGGGTTCGGGCGCTTTCATAGTGGATGTGGTACTCATAGGACAGCCGCCACGCCCGGACATTCAGCCGCATAGCCAGGGCATTGGGTTTCATATCCAGCCCCAGGGCGGCGACAAGTTCCGTGGCCGTCCCTCTCCACTCTGGCCGTTCCGCCGTTACCAGGGCGGCAACAGCCTCCAACACCGGGTCAGGCGGCTCCTGCCGCAGCTCCGTTTCCCGCCGCTCCAGCTCCCACACAAGCCGTTCCTCGTCCCGCTTGAGGTAGAGGCGCTGGTCTTGCTGATCCCGCCCAGAAATGTCCAGGGTGGCGGCGTTGTCTGCCCGCCGCTCCTTTTGGAGCAGAAAGGCCCCGTCTGCCGCACCCAATAAGCCGTTGGTGCCGGAGATCATATCAAACTTATCATCGGCCTGCTGCTTGCGGGTGTGATGTACAACCAGGAGGCAAACCCCGCTTATATCGGCAAACCGTTTCAGTTTGGTGATTACCTCATAGTCGTTGGCATAGCTGTACTTCTCTGCCCCGGCCTCCCGGATTTTTTGCAGGGTGTCGATGATAATAAGCCGGGTGTCCGTGTGTTCCCGGACAAAGCCCTTTAGCTGCTCCTCCAGGCCACCGCCGAGCTGCTTAGCTCCGATGGCAAAGAACAGGTTTCCGGTACTCTCTACTCCAAACATCCGGTACAACCGCTCCTGTAAGCGACGGTGGTTGTCCTCCAGGGCCAGATAGAGGACTGTCCCCTGGCGCACCTCATACCCCCACAGGGAAAGGCCCATACTCACATGATAGGCAAGCTGGGCCATGAGAAAGGACTTGCCCACCTTGGGAGCGCCCACAAAGAGATATGTCCCCGCATAGAGCAGACCGTCTACCACAGGAGGTCTGCCGGGGTACACCTGTTCGTAGAGGTCATTCATAGACACGGTAGGCAGATAGGCCGGGTCATTGACCCGGCTTATCTGCCGCAGGATTTCCTCCAAATCTCTTTCCGGGGGCTTGTGTTCTGTCACGCCCTCTGCTATACTTTGGTTAGGTTTTTGTGAGAGCGACTGTCCCCCGTCTGCGCCAACAGGCGGATATGGGGCAGTCGTTTTCTCTTGCAATCTATCCATCTATCAATCCTCCCTCATGCCGTCCATGATGGCGGCGATCAGCCGGATGGTGTCCAGCAACTCCCCATCCACGCCATTCCCGGCCTCGATACGCTCCAGTTCTTCCAGAACGGCGGCCAGCTCGTTCCGCAGGGCCTTATACACCCTGGGGTTGCCCTGTACCACCACATCCCGGCACAGCAGCCGTCGGGTGATGTAGTCCTGTTTGGTAAGGCCGGAGAGCCGCACAGCGGTTTCAATTTCCCTGTCCTCATCCGGGGACACCCGGAAAGCCACAGTTTTGTTTCTCCAGCGGTTGTGTCGGTCAAGATTTTTCACTGACATGATTTAGGCCCCCTTTCGCTCCATGTCCAGTTTGTCCGCCATCTCCGCCTGCCGGGTGGGGAACAGGTGGGCGTAGCGGTAGGTAATATCAATGCTTTCATGTCCCACCCGGTCAGCGATTGCCAGGGCCGTAAAGCCCATGTCAATGAGCAGCGAAATGTGGGAGTGCCTCAGGTCGTGTATTCTGATCCGCTTTACCCCGGCCTCTTTCGCACCCCTGTCCATCTCCCGGTGGAGGTAGGATTTTGTCACCGTGAAAATGCGGTCGGTGGGCTTCACCCCATACAGGCTCTTGATATAGTCTCGCATTTCTTCACAGAGGAAAGCGGGCATTTGAATGACCCGGTTGCTCTTAGGGGTCTTGGGGTCGGTAATCACATCCTTGCCCTTAATCCGCTGGTAGGACTTGGAGATGGTGACGGTCTGTTTCTCAAAGTCGAAGTCGCCAGGAGTGAGGGCCAGCAGCTCCCCCTCCCGGACGCCGCACCAGTAGAGCATTTCAAAGGCGTAATAGGAAAGGGGCTTGTCCATCATGGCCTCGGCGAATTTCAGATACTCCGCCTTTGTCCAGAACAGCATTTCCCGTCCCTTTGGCTTTCCCATATTGCCCGCCTGGGCAGCGGGATTGACCTTTAGATTGTAGTGCCGTACCGCATGGTTGAACACGGCGCTCAACTGATTGTGCAGCGTTTTTAAGTACACCGGAGAGTAGGGCTTGCCGTTCTTGTCCCGGTAACCCAGCATTTCATTCTGCCAGGCGATGACCTCCTTGGAGTGAATGTCGCACATCTTCCGCTTGCCGAAGTACGGCACCAACTTCTTGTAGAGGATATGCTCTTTCGTCCCCCAGGTGTTTTCCTTGATACGGCCTTTCATGTCCGCCACATAGACAGCCACGAAGTTTTCAAAGGTCATTTCCAGGTCGGCGGTCTGTTGTTGCAGGAATGTCCGCTCCCACTCCAGAGCCTCCCGCTTGGTGGGAAAGCCCCGTTTCATTTTCTTTACTTTCTTGCCCGTCCAGTCCTCGTAGTAAAAGGACGCATACCATGTGCCCTTTGCCTTGTCTTTGTATGCCGGCATTGTGGTTCCCTCCTTATTGTCTGTCCCGCAGCCCATAGAATTTTTCCTCGAAGTAGCGCCTGCTTACCCGTCCGGGAATGGTGAGAAAGCCTTTTTTCTTCAGCTCCTCGTTCATCTCCCGCACCAGCTTGTAGGCGTAGGGCTTGGAAATGCCCAGCTCCCTGGCGACCTCCTCTGCTCTCACAAACAGCTCCTTTTCCATGGTCAGCACCTCCTTATTTTAGTTTCGCAAATATGTTAATGTCACCATCTTCATTATACATTAACATAAGTGTTAATGTCAAGAATTTATTTCGCATTTTTGTTAAAGATTATCTTGCATCTTTCGCTTTTTTGCGCTATACTATTGGCAAAGGCGGTGGGATATTATGACAGTCGGAGACAAGATAAAGAAAATCCGCACCTTTCGAGGCATGACACAAAAGGAATTGGGGCTTGCTATCGGCTTTGAGGAAAAGGGAGCGGACAACCGGATCGCCCAGTATGAGACGAATTACCGTGTTCCGAAACGGGAACTGCTGGACAAGATGGCCGAGGCGCTGCGGGTAGACCGCCAGAACTTCTACACCATCGCCCCCGGCTCTGCCGAGGACTTCATGCGGACATTCTTCTGGCTGGACGAGGACAGCCCTGGCGCTATCCGCCTGTTCCAACTTGTCCGCAATCCGGGCAGAGCAGGGGCCGCTGATGATACCGCTGTACGGTACAATGATAGCGATGACTGGCCCGCACACCCTCCCGTGGGTATGTACTTCCAGTATGGCCTTGTGGACGAGTTCATGCGGGAATGGCTTTTTCGTCAGCAGGAGTTACACGCCGGGGAGATCACCAGGGAAGAGTATTTTGAATGGAAACTCAACTGGCCCCATACCTGCGACGATGGCCTGGAAAGCGAATATTATATCCCTTGGCGGAAAAATAAATAAGACAAGCAAAAAAACCGCCCTGCTGAATTTGTCGTTCAGCAGGGCGGTTTTGCTTGTCCTTTTGGGATTTTTCTCTTGAGAATACCGGGCGGACACAAATAGTATCAATCCAGTATCAAGAGCAGTATGGACGGGCAAAAAAGCCTGTATTCATGCGGGTTTTCGCCGTTTCGAGCGTCATTCCCACTCGATGGTGGCCGGGGGTTTACTTGTGATGTCGTAGACGATGCGGTTGATGCCCTGGACCTCGTTGACGATGCGGGTAGAGATCCTGTCCAGTACGTCGTAGGGGATTCGGGCCCAGTCGGCGGTCATGAAGTCGCTGGTGGTGACGGCACGGAGGGCCAGGGTATAGTCATAGGTCCGGCCGTCACCCATGACACCCACCGAACGGGTGTTGGTGAGGACGGCAAAATACTGGTTGATGGAGGCACCCAGGCCGGCAGCGGCGATCTCCTCCCGGTAAATGGCATCGGCGTCCCGCAGGCGGTCCAGCTTGTCCTTGGTCAAGTCTCCGATGACCCGGATGGCCAGGCCGGGACCGGGGAAGGGCTGACGCATCACCAGATATTCCGGCAGCTTCAGCTCCCGGCCCAGCTGACGGACCTCATCCTTGAACAGCAGGCGCAGGGGCTCGATGATCTCCTTGAAGTCAACGTAGTCGGGCAGCCCTCCTACATTGTGGTGGCTCTTGATGACGGCGGCATCTCCGGCTCCCGACTCGATCACGTCTGGGTAGATGGTGCCTTGGACCAGGTAATCCACCCGGCCGATCTTCTTGGCCTCCTCCTCAAAGACCCGGATGAACTCCTCGCCGATGATCTTCCGCTTGTGCTCCGGCTCAGATACCCCGGCCAGCTTGATGAGGAAGCGCTGCTCCGCGTCCACGCGGACGAAGTTGATGTCCCACTTGGAGAAGGCGGCCTCCACCTCGTCTCCCTCATTTTTCCGCATGAGGCCGTGGTCCACAAACACGCAGGTGAGCTGACTGCCCACCGCCTCGGCCAGCAGGGCCGCGGCTACGGAGGAGTCCACTCCGCCGGACAGGGCCAGCAGCACTTTCCCGCCGCCGATCTTCTCCCGGATCTGAGCAATGGCGGTCCGGCAGTAGTCCTCCATAGTCCAGTCGCCCTTGGCGCGGCACACCTCATAGAGGAAGTTGTGGATCATGTCGATGCCGTGCTGGGTGTGGTTGACCTCGGGGTGGAACTGGACCCCATAGAAGCCCCGGGCCTCGTCCGCAATGGCCACATTGGGGCAGCTGTCGCTGTGGGCGGTGAGAGCGAAGCCGTCAGGCACCTTGGCCATGTAGTCCCCGTGGCTCATCCAGGAGATACCCTCCTGAGGCAGGCCCTTGAAGAGGGGAGAGGTGGTGTCGTAGTAGGTCTGGGTCTTGCCGTATTCGCGAGCGGAATCGTCCTGGGCCTCGGTGACCTGGCCGCCCAGGGTGTGGGCCATGAGCTGGCAGCCATAGCAGATGCCCAGGATGGGCACTCCCCAGGTGAAGATCTCCGGGTCCACGTGGGGGGAGGAATCCAGATACACACTGTTGGGGCCGCCGGTGAAGATGATGCCGATGGGGTCCATGGCTTTCAGTTGGGAAAGGGGCGTGGTGCAGGGCATGACCTCGCAGTACACATTGCACTCCCGGACCCGGCGGGCGATCAGCTGATTGTACTGGCCGCCGAAGTCCAGAACGATGACGGTCTGATGGGACATAGACTCATCCTTTCTTCAGTGAGTAGATTTTACAGAAATTTCACCAAACTTCCCTTGTATCCCCGGGAAAAGAGGAGTATGCTGAAAGCAGACAGAGGGAAAGGAGATGATCACATGATGCAATTCCAGGAAAACAGCCGGATCGACCTGGAGGACCTGCTCTACGACGGACAGGAGCCTGCGGTCAGCGAGCGGTAAAGGGGCCCCCTGCAAGGAACCACACCACTTTGGTGTGGGTTTTTTGTTTTCAGCAGACAGACCTATGATATATCCGGACAGAAAAACAGGCTGTCCTGTATCTGAAATTCTGCCGCAGAAAATCCGGCATCCTGATATGTATCGGTTTTATGGTCATAGATGTGGT
Organism: Clostridium sp. DFI.5.61; assembly: GCF_024462915.1. Classification (NCBI taxonomy): domain Bacteria; kingdom Bacillati; phylum Bacillota; class Clostridia; order Eubacteriales; family Clostridiaceae; genus Clostridium; species Clostridium sp. DFI.5.61. Next base: position 123,860 of record NZ_JANGBZ010000005.1, on the reverse strand, counting down.
AATGAAATACGATGCGGTAACAGCCATCCGGAAAGCCGTCTCCGTAATGCTGGGGCAGCTGGGATATGGAGGTCCGGCCGCCCGGTTCTAAAGTGTAGGACTCTGCGGTGACACCGTAGTTCAAATCTGTTTTCCACGGAACGCCATACCACAGACCATCCAAAAGGACTTCTAGACCCGCGCTGCCGGAATTCCCGTGTAAAAGGGCGTCATTGCTTTGATTGGAGACGCTCCATTCCAGGGTATGGCCTGCAGGGGAAGAGAGAATCATGGGGACGTCTGCTCTGGGCGTCCCCAGGGAACCCTCCGGCAAAAACCGGCAGTCCCACTGACCTGACAGAAGGGCAAGCTCACGAAGGCAGGGGAGAGAGGACATGCCCTCCCTGGTATGGGTGTCAACAGAAAGCTGCTCCCAAAGAGAGGAAAGGTCCAAATCAGTGGAGAGGACCCGGCCGCTGTTATCGATCCAGAGACCGTCCCATACAACGGCATCAAAGTCTTTGCGGACACCAGCGACAGAGAGACCATACACGGGCTGGGAAGCATCAGCATGCTGCTGAAGCTGAGCGGGCCGAGCTCCGGCTGTCAAGAGTGTAAAATGAAATTTCAGCATGTCCTGCCATGTATAGATCAATTTCTGCTGGGTCGTTTCACCGTTGTAGGCAGTAAGAGTGACACTCTGGCCGGGCCAAATAAAGGGAAGCGCGAAAAAATGCCTCCAAATCAGAAGACTGGCCAGCAGGAGCAAGACGATTGCGGAACGAAACCGGCGCGCAGACTGAAAGAACTTCATGGCAGGCACCTCCGTTTTTGTGTTCTGTCTTATGAGACGATCCAAAAACAAAAAAGTTCCATAGAAGGCGGGGAGGTCCGTCAGGGCATCTCCCCGGGCCCAAACGGGCCCGGGGAGATGATGGTCAGATCTGCGTGATGTCGATGGGGGTAAGATCCTCGCTGCGGCTCTGCTGGCGGACAGTGAGGATGGCCCGGGCGGTGTCGATGGCGGTGATGCAGCCCACGGAGTGCTCCACCGCAGAGCGGCGGATGCGGAAGCCGTCGGTGTCGTGCTTGCGGCCCTTGGTGGGAGTGTTGATGATCAGGTCCACGGTGCCGGAGGCGATCATATCCAGAATGTTGGGGTGGGCCTGAGAGACGCGGTTGACCCGCTTGCACTCGATGCCCGCCTCCTGGAGCACGTCGCAGGTGCCGGAGGTGGCAAAGAGCTCGATGCCCATCTCCTCAAAGCCCCGGGCGATGCCCACAATCTCCTGTTTGTCCTCGTCCTTGACAGTGATGATGATACGGCCGCCACGCTTGGGCGCCTTCAGACCGGCCCCCTTGAAGGCCTTCAGCAGGGCCTGAGGGAAGGTCTCGGCCAGGCCCAGCACCTCGCCGGTGGACTTCATCTCCGGGCCCAGGCCGGTGTCCACGTCAGTGAGCTTTTCAAAGGAGAAAACCGGGGCTTTGACGGCGTAGTAGTCGGCTTCCCTGTAGATGCCGGTGCCGTACTCCAGGTCCTTCAGCTTCTGGCCCAGCATCACTTTAGTGGCCAGATCGATGATGGGCACGCCGGTGACCTTGGAGATATAGGGGATGGTGCGGGAGGAGCGGGGATTGACCTCGATAACATAGATGTCGTCGTTATAGAGGATGTACTGGGCGTTGATCAGTCCAATGACGCCCAAGTGCTTGGCCATGTTCTTGGTGTGCTTCAGGATCAGCTCCCGATGCTTGTCCTCCAGGTGGAGGGGGGGATAGACCGCGATGGAGTCGCCGGAGTGGACGCCGGCCCGCTCCACATGCTCCATGATGCCGGGGATGAGGATGTCCTCCCCATCGAACACGCCGTCCACCTCCAGCTCCCGGCCCATAAGGTACTTGTCGATGAGAATGGGATGCTCCTGAACGGTCAGGTTGATGATCCGCATGAACTCCTCGATGTTCCGGTCGGAGTAGGCGATCTCCATACCCTGCCCGCCCAGTACGTAGGAGGGCCGGACCAGCACGGGGTAGCCCAGCTCATTGGCCGCCTGAAGGGCCTCCTGGGTGGTAAAGACGGTGCGGCCCTTGGCCCGGGGGATGGCGCACTTCTCCAAAATCTCGTCAAAACGCTCCCGGTCCTCGGCGGCGTCCACGCCGTCGGCAGAGGTGCCCAGGATCTGCACCCCCATCTCAGTCAGCGCCTTGGCCAGCTTGATGGCGGTCTGTCCGCCGAACTGGACCACGGCGCCCCAGGGCTTCTCCAGCTCCACGATGTTCTGCACATCCTCGGCGGTCAGCGGCTCGAAGTACAGCTTGTCCGCCACATCGAAGTCAGTGGAGACGGTCTCGGGGTTGTTGTTGATGATGATGGTCTCATAGCCCATGCGGCGGAAGGCCCACACAGAGTGGACAGAGCAGTAGTCGAATTCGATGCCCTGGCCGATGCGGATGGGGCCGGAGCCCAGCACCAGCACCTTCTTCTTGCCGGAGCCGTTGTCCACCGCCTCGTTCTCTCCGTCATAGGTGGAGTAGTAATAGGGGGTCTCGGCGTCGAACTCGGCGGCGCAGGTGTCCACCATCTTGAAGGAGGGGATGATGCCGTACCGCTCCCGCAGGGCCTTCACCTGGGCCTGGGTCATGCCGCACAAGGTGCCGATATAGCTGTCGGCGAAGCACATCTCCTTGGCCCGCTTCAGGGTGTCCATATCGGGCTCACCCTTACAGCGGGACAGCTCGTTCTCCATGTCGATGATCCGCTGGAAGCCGTCCAGGAACCAGATGTCCATTTTGGTGATGTGGTTGATCTTCTGGGGGGAGAAGCCGCGGCGCAGGGCCTCGGCCACCACAAAGAGACGCTCGTCGGTGACCTGGACCAGCAGGTCCTCGATCTCGTCGGTGTACAGGCCCTCCAGCTTGTCCAGCTTCAGGGCCCGCACGTTCAGCTCCAGGGAGCGGATGGCCTTCATCAGCGCGCCCTCGAAGGAGTTGGCGATGGCCATGACCTCGCCGGTGGCCTTCATCTGAGTGCCCAGGGTACGGCTGGCGGTGGTGAACTTGTCAAAGGGCAGGCGGGGGATCTTCAGCACGCAGTAGTCGATGGTGGGCTCGAAACAGGCGGTGGTCTTGCCGGTCACCGCGTTGGGGATCTCGTCCAGGGTGTAGCCCAAGGCCACCTTGGCGGCCACCTTGGCGATGGGGTAGCCAGTGGCCTTGGAGGCCAGGGCAGAAGAGCGGGACACACGGGGATTGACCTCGATGACTGCATACTCGAAGGAGTCCGGGTTCAGGGCGAACTGCACGTTGCAGCCGCCCTCGATCTCCAGGGCGGAGATGATGTCCAGGGCGGCGGAGCGGAGCATCTGGAACTCCCGGTTGGCCAGGGTCTGGGTGGGGGCCACCACGATGGAGTCGCCGGTGTGGACGCCCACGGGATCGATGTTCTCCATGGAGCAGATGGTGATGACGTTGCCGGCGGAGTCCCGCATGACCTCGAACTCGATCTCCTTCCAGCCGGCGATGCACCGCTCGATGAGCACCTCGTGGACCCGGGACAGGTTCAGGCCGCGGTCGCAGATCTCCCGCAGGGAGACCTCGTCGTAGGCGATGCCGCCGCCGGTGCCGCCCAGGGTATAGGCGGGGCGGACGATCACAGGGTAGCCGATCTCGTTGGTGAAGGAGACGGCATCCTCCACGGTGTTGACCACCTTGGAGGTGACGCAGGGCTGGCCGATGGACTCCATGCAGTCCTTGAAGCCCTGGCGGTCCTCCGCCTTGTGGATGGAGGCGGGGCTAGTGCCCAGCAGGCGCACGCCGTACTTCTCCAGGGTGCCGTTCTCATACAGCGCCATGGCCAGATTCAGGCCGGTCTGGCCGCCCATGTTGGGCAGAAGGGCGTCAGGGCGCTCCTTCTCAATGATCTGAGTGATGGAGGGCAGGTTCATGGGCTCGATATAGACGTGGTCGGCGATGTCCTTGTCCGTCATAATGGTGGCGGGGTTGGAGTTGATCAGGACGACCTCCAGGCCCTCCTCCTTCAGCGCGCGGCAGGCCTGGGTGCCGGCATAGTCGAATTCGGCGGCCTGGCCGATGACGATGGGGCCGGAACCCAGCACCAGGACCTTCTTGATATCGGTGTACTTCGGCATTACTTGGCACCTCCCATGGAGTCGATAAAGCGGTTGAAGAGGTATTCCGTATCCTTGGGGCCGGCGTTGGCCTCGGGATGGAACTGAGTGGTAAAGCAGTTGGGGCGCTTGTACTTCAGTCCCTCGCAGGTGCCGTCGTTGACGTTGATGTGGGATACCTCGGCCACGGCAGGGTCCACCGTGTCAGAGAGGACCATATAGCCGTGGTTCTGGCTGGTGATGAACACACGTTCCTTCTCCAGGTCACGGACGGGGTGGTTGCCGCCCCGGTGGCCATAGGCCAGCCGGCCTGTCTTGGCGCCGGTGGCCAGGGCCAGAAGCTGGTGGCCCATGCACACGCCGAAGATGGGGATGGTGCTGTCATAGAGCTTGCGCAGCTCTGCGATGATCTCAGTGTTCTCAGCGGGATCGCCGGGGCCGTTGGAGAGCATCACGCCGTCAAAGCCGCTGGAGAGCACCTCGCTGGCGGGGGTGTAGGCGGGCAGGGCCACGACCTTACAGCCGCGGCGGCGCAGGCACTCGATGATGTTCTGCTTCACGCCGTAGTCCATCACGGCCACCAGGTGCGTTTCCTCGCCATAGGCGTCAAACACCTCGGGCTCGGTCCGGGTCACCCTGCGGATGGTATCTTTCACCTCATAGGAGCGCAGCCGCTCCATGACCTCGGCCACATTAAAATGCTCCGCACAGGTGAGCATACCGTTCATGCTCCCCTGACTGCGGAGTATTTTCGTCAGTGCCCGGGTATCCACGCCCTGGATGCCGGTAATGTCGTATTGTTTCAGATAGCTGTCCAGTGTGTCCTCACAGCGGAAATTACTCCCCTGGGGAGACAGATGGCGGACAACAAGGGCCTCCACCCAAGGGCGGCGGGACTCGTTGTCCTCGTGGTTGACGCCGTAATTGCCAATGAGGGGATAGGACATCACCACGCCCTGTCCAGCATAGGAGGGGTCGGTCAGGATCTCCTGATAGCCGGTCATGGAGGTGTTGAACACCATCTCACAGATCCGGTCGGAGGTGCCGCCGATGCTGGTCCCGGAAAAAACGCTTCCGTTGGCCAGGATCAAAGTCGCTTTCATCAATTCTCTCACACGCCTTCCGTTCCAGGTTCTCATACGCATTGCTTCAGGAGGGCATGACCCTCCAGTTTGCTTCTTAATATTTTATCGGAAAACGACCCGCAATGCAAGATGTCGTTTCTCCTTTTTTCGAAAAAAAACACCGGCGGCTTTTGGAGAAAACGCACCGAAGAATTAAAGAATAATAGGGCCGGAGAAGGGCAAGAATGAGAGGGATGGAACGAAGCGCCCGGCGGGCCGGGGGCGGACAGGAGGAAGCCATGTTCACCGCGCTGATCCGTACCGTGATCCTATACATCCTCATCATCGCCGGGGTGCGGCTGATGGGCAAGCGCCAGGTGGGGGAGCTGGAGCCCTCGGAGCTGGTGCTCTCCCTGCTCATCGCGGACCTGGCCTCGGTGCCCATGCAGGACCTGGGCATCCCCCTCCATGCCGGGGTGGTGCCCATCCTGGCCCTGCTGTCCCTGACCATGATCCTCTCGGTGCTGACCATGAAGAGCATCCGCTTCCGCACCCTGATGTGCGGCCGGCCCAGCATCGTGGTTCGGGACGGAAAAGTGGACCAGGGGGAGATGCGCCGCAACCGGCTGACGGTGGATGAGCTTCTGGAGGAGCTGCGGGGGCAGGGCTACACCGATCTGGCTGGGGTGAAATACGGCATCCTGGAGACCAACGGCCGGCTGTCCGTCCTGCCCTACGCCGAGCAGAGGCCGGCCACCGCCCGGCAGCTGGGGCTGGAGAGCCGGGAGACTGGGCTGCCCGTGGTCATCATCAGCGACGGGCGCATTTTGCAGGACAACCTGAAGCGGCGGGGGCTGGACCTGTCCTGGCTGGACAAGCAGCTGGCGGAGCACGGGTATCCCGACTTCCGGGACGTGTTCCTGCTGACAGTGGACGAGGCCGGGGGCGTGTATTTCGTCCCCAGGGAGGGAAAGTAGGGGATGGGAGAGATGAAGCGCCTTTGGGCGGCGGTGAGCATCCTGGCCGCTCTGCTGGCCGCCGCCCTGGGTACCGGCTGGTGGGTGGACGGACTGACTGCAGATTATGTTTCCCGGCTGGAGCAGGCCCAGGCCATGAGTGAGAGGGGCGACTGGGAGCGGGCTGCCCAGGTGACGGGAGGGGTGTACCGGAACTGGCAGGAGAGGAGCTTCTGGCTCCATGCCCTGCTGCGACACAGCGACACGGACCAGGTGCTGCTCCTGTTCCGCTCGGTGGAAGAGTACCTGAAGCTGGAAGAGATGGACCAGTACGCAGCCGCCAACGCCCAGCTCATCGCCCAGCTGGAGCTGCTGGCGGAGATGGAGGACCCCTCTCTGGAAAATGTGCTGTAAGAGAGGACCGGCCCGGACATGGCATCCATGTCCGGGCCGGTCTCTTTGCATGACGTGAAGACAAGGGGGCGCTTCTCACGATTTTTACGACCGTGCCCTGCCCCTGCGGGCATAGAGGGCGTAAAATCCAGCGCCCAGGGCCGCGGTGACGGCTTCGGTGAGGGGAAAGGCCAGCCAGACGCCCGTCATGCCCCAGCAGGCGGCCAGCAGGAAGGCCATGGGGAGGATCAGGAGGAAACCCCGCAGCAGGGAGGTGATATGGGCAGGCAGGGCCCGCTCCACCGAGGTGAAATACATGGACAGGATGATGTTGAACCCGGCAAAGAGCGCGCCGGTGAAATAGAGCCGCAGGCCCTCTTCGGCGATCTGCTGGAGCCGGGGGTCCCCCTCACTGTTGAAGATCAGGGCCACCGGTCCGGCAAAGAGGAACAGCAGGAGGTAGAGGGCGGCGGACAGGACCAGGAGGGTGATCAGGGCATAGCGCAGGTACTGGCGGATCAGACCGGGACGGTCCTGGCCGTGGGCGGTGCTCACCAGAGGCTGGATGCCCTGAGAGATGCCGGTGTACACGGCGGTGACCACCAGGGAGATGTTGGCGATGACGCCGTAGGCCGCCACTCCCGTGTTGCCCTCCAGACCCAGGATGATGCTGTTGAAGGCGATCATGACCACGGCGGAGGACAACTGGGCCAGCAGGGAGGGCAGGCCCAGGGAGAGGGCAGAGGCTGTGGGGCCGGGGGAGAGAGGGCCGGGGACCAGGCGCAGATCTCCCTTTTTGCGGATACAGTGAGGAAGCAGGATGAGGATGCCCAGCACGGGGGACATCCCGGTGGCCAGCACCGCACCGAAGATGCCCATCCCCATGGGGAAAATAAAGATGTAGTCCAGCACGATGTTGGCCAGGCTGCCTGCTGCAGTGGCCAGCATGGACAGCCGGGGGTCCCCGTCGTTGCGGACGAAGCAGAGCAGCACGTCGTTGACGAGGGTGGCGGGGGCGAAGAGGAGCAGCACCTGGAGATAGGTCCGGGTCATCTCAAACACAGCTTGGTCGGCCCCCAGAAGGACGGTGATCCCATGGGAGCAGAACAGGCCCAGCAGGAGGAAGGGGATGGAGAAGAGGACGGACAGAAGAAGCATGCCGGTGAACATCCTGGAAGCGCCGCCGGGGTCCCCCCGGCTCTGATGAATGGAGTATTTGGTGGCCCCGCCCATCCCCAGCATCAGGCCGGTGCCGTGGATGAAGTTGTAGATGGGGATGGCCAGATTCAGGGCGGCCAGCCCGGCAGTGCCCAGGCCCTGGGCCACGAAGAAAGTGTCGGCCAGGATGTAGCAGGACACCGCGATCATGCCGCAGGAGCTGAGGGCGGAGTAGCGGACAAACTCCCGCAGAGGAGTGGACTGTGACATATTCTGCACCTCTTTCAGTAAGGTCCAGCCCCGGCCGCGCCAGGGCAAAGAAAAAGCGTTGTGATCCCGTATCTTACAAAGGCCTAACGATACAGGAAAACAACGCATGGGGCCCACCCGGCGGTGGAGCGTCTATCCAATTTGTACACTTAAGATACCAGAAGAGGGCGGGAATGTCAAGGCCCTTCCAGGAGGAGAAGAGAGCTGGCGGGTTTGGTCTGGACCGATCCCGCCGGAGGAGTCAGGCGCGGGGGGATGGGGCGGTCTGCCCATCTGGGCAGGGCGGGCCGGAGAAAGAAAACAGGGCTGCCTACGGGATAACAGACAAATCGCAGGCGGGGGCGAAGGTGTGCACCGGCTCCTCCCCCCGCAGCAGGCGCAGGCCGCCCAGGGCCAGGGCCTCCATCTCATTTTCCCCCGGGATGACCACCACCCGGGCCAGGTTGTGGAGGTAGCCGATGACCATGTCGGTGAGCATCTTGGAATAGGCCAGCCCGCCGGTGAGGATCACTGCGTCGATCAGTTCGGTGAAGCAGCCCAGCAGGGTGCCAACCCCCTTGGCGATCTGGAGGGCCTGGGCCTTGTACACCAGGGCGGCCCGCTCGTCTCCCGCCTGGATGCGCCTCTCGATCTCCCGGCAGTCGTGGGTGCCCAGCAGGGCGGACATGCCCCCCTCGCCCCGCAGCTTTTTCAGCATCTCCGCCTTGGTGTATTTGCCGGAGTAGCACAGGTCCACCACATAGAGGGTGTTGGTGCTTCCCGAGCGGTCGGGGGAGAAGGGGCCGGCGTCATCGGATACCGAGTCGATGATTCGGCCGTGGCTGTGGGCACTGATACTGATGCCGCCCCCCAGATGGGCCACCACCAGATTCATGTCCTTATAGGCCAGCCCCCGGCTCTCGGCGTACTTGTGGGCGGTGGCCCGGGCGTTGAGCACATGGCAGAAGCTGGTGCGGGTGACCCCCTTGAAGCCGGTGATCCGGGCCTCGGGCAGCAGCTCGTCGCTGGTGACGGCGTCATAGATGTAGGCGGGGATGCCCAGGGGCCGGGCGAAGGCCAGGGCCATCACGCCTCCCAGGTTTGAGGCGTGCTCAAAGACCGGATAGTGGAGCAGGCAGTCCACCAGGGCGTCGTTCACCTGGTAGCCCCCGGCCACGATGTTGGGCAGGATGCCGCCTCGGCCCACCACGGCGGTGAGGGTGGACAGGTCCACCCGCTCCTGGGCCAGCAGGCCCCGGACCAGGGCCACCCGGTAGTCCAGCTGGTCGTTGAGGGTGGGGAAGGGGGCAAGGTCCTGATTGGAGTGGGGAATGCTCCGGGAAAAGAGAGGCCGGGTGCCGTCATACACCGCCGCCTTGGTGCTGGTGGAGCCGGGGTTCAGGATAAGCAGCCGTTCCGGCATGAGAAACGCCTCCTTTTTGGCAGGATCACCGCCGGGACATGGCGGCGCAGATGAGGATGGAGTTATATTTCTCCTCCCAGGAAGCCCCCCGGGAGTTGAGGGCGATGGGCACCGAGGCGCCCAGCACCACACCGGCCATCTTCCCGCCGGCCAGCCCATAGAGGGCCTTGCCCAGCAGATTGCCGGCGGCGATGGAGGGGACGAGAAGGATGTCCGCGTCCCCCGCCACCGGGCTGCAGTAGCCCTTGAGGCGGGCCGCCTCAGCACTGGTGGCCAGATCCAGAGAGATGGGGCCCTCCACTAGGCAGGGGCCGAAGTCTCCCCGCTCCCCCTCCTCCCGGAGGGCGGCGGCGTCTCCGGTCTCGGGCATGCGGGGGCTCACCGTCTCCGCAGCACACAGCGCCGCCGCCTTGGGCCTCTCATACCCCAGAAAGCGGCACAGTGACAGGGCGTTGCGGAGGATGGCCCGCTTCTCCTCCAGGCCGGGAGCGACGACCAGCCCGCCGTCGGTGATGTAGAGCAGCTTGTGGTAGGCGGGGACCTCCAGAATGGCCACATGGGAGAGCAGCCCCTCCCCGCGGATGCCGTCGGCACGGTCTACTACAGCCCCCAGCAGGGCACCCGTGGACAGACGGCCCTTGATGAGCAGACTGCCCCGCCCCTGGCGGACCAGGGCCACGGCCCGGGCGGCGCACTCCGCCTCTGTTCCGGCGGGGACCAGGTCCTCCTCCGGGACCGAAGCGCCCAGACGGTCCAGCAGGGGGCGGAGCTGGTCCGGGGGCCCCACCAGGATGGGGTGGATCAGGCCGTCCCGCCGGGCGGCCAGCACGGCCTGGAGGGTGTGCTCATCCTGGGCGGCGGCCACCACGGCGGACCGGGGACCGGACTGATGGAGCTGCTGCCGGAGCTGGGCAAAGGATGAAAGCATGGAAAAAACCCTCCTTTTTCGGATAGTTTACCACGGAAGAGGAAAAATGTACATCATTTTTCTCTGGGAGGCCTGGGCGGAGGATAGGGGGAAACAAAGACCGCCCGCCCCCCCATCGGGGAGGCGGGCGGTGGATCAGGCGGTCAGTTCATCCTCGGTTCTGGGCCTCCACCAGGCGGACGCCGCAATACTGCTCCCGCAGCTTGGGCTTTTCAATCTTGCCGGTGGCGTTACGGGGGACGGGGGCGAAGATGATCTTCCGGGGGCGCTTGTACCGGGGCAGGTCAGTGCAGAACTGGTTGATCTCGCTCTCTGTGCAGGTCATGCCCTCTTTGATCTGGATGATGGCGGCGGCGATCTCCCCCAACCGCTTGTCGGGCAGGCCGATGACGGCCACGTCGTGGACCTTGGGGTAGGCGGCCAGGAAGTCCTCGATCTGCACCGGGTACAGGTTCTCGCCGCCGGAGATGATGACGTCCTTTTTCCGGTCCACTAAGAAGTAGAAGCCGTCCTCATCCTGCTTGGCCATGTCGCCGGTGTGGAGCCAGCCGTCCTTGAGCACCTCGGCGGTGGCCTCCGGATTGTGGTAGTAGCACACCATGACGCCGGGGCCCTTCACACACAGCTCCCCCACCTGGCCGAAGGGGACGGGCTGGTCGTTCTCGTCGGTGATCTTCACCTTCCAGCCGCAGCCGGGGACGCCGATGGCCCCCACCTTATGGAGATTGCCCAGGCCCAGGTGGACGCAGCCCGGTCCGGTGGACTCGGACAGGCCGTAGTTGGTGTCGTACTGGTGATGGGGGAAATAGCTCATCCAGTGCTTGATGAGGGAGGGGGGCACCGGCTGGGCGCCGATGTGCATCAGCCGCCACTGGGACAGGCGGTAGTCCTCCAGCTTCAGCTCACCACGGTCCAGGGAGGCCAAAATGTCCTGGCACCAGGGCACCAGCAGCCAGACGATGGTGCAGCCCTCGTTGGAGACGGCATCGAAGATGGCCTTGGGGGAGTTGCCCTTGAGCAGGACGGCCCGGCTGCCGGTGAACAGGGAGCCGAACCAGTGCATCTTGGCGCCGGTGTGGTACAGGGGCGGGATGCAGAGGAATACGTCCTCGTGACAGGTCTCGTGGTGGACGGCCTCCATCCGAGCGGACTGGAGCAGGGCCTGGTGCTTGAGGAGGATGGCCTTGGGGAAGCCGGTGGTGCCGGAGGAGTAGTAGATGGCCGCGTCATCCTCATCCTGGATGAGCACCTTAGGGGGCTCACTGGAGCAGTTGGCGGTGGCGGTGTGGTAGTCCTCGGCAAAGGAGGGGCAGTTCTCTCCCACAAAGAAGAGCAGGCGGCCCCGGGACAGGGAGGGCGCCACGTCCTCCACCCGGCCGATGAACTCCGGGCCGAAGAGGAGCACATCCACGTCGGCCAGCTGGACGCAGTACTCGATCTCCTGGGCAGTGTAGCGGAAGTTCAGAGGGACGGCGATGGCTCCGGCCTTCAGAATGCCGAAATAGATGGGCAGCCACTCCAGGCAGTTCATCAGCAGGATAGCCACCTTGTCCCCCTTCTTCACCCCGCGGGAGAGGAGCATGTTGGCCACCCGGTTGGCCTTCTCGTCGAAGACGCCCCAGGTGATCTCCCGGCGGTAGGGGACGGTGGATGCGGGCTCGATGAGCTCATATTCCTTCCACGTGACCCGGTGCTTTTCCTGGATCTCCGGGTTGATCTCCACCAGGGCGGTCTCGCCGCCGTAGAGCTTGTGATTGCGCTCCAGCAGGTCGGTAATGGGCATTTGCCTCGGTCCTTTCCAAAAGGCGGCGGTGCCGCCTGACTTCATTGGTTTTACTCGTTAAAGTATCATAGCGAATTTTTTCCCGAATGTCAAGAGGAAAGGTCCTTTCTTTCCCAAACGCCTCCTGCTGGCGGGATCTTTCAGAGGCAGAGTCTTTGGAGCGAAGGAGGGGACTCCTGCCTGGAGACACAGAAAATCCCGCTTGACAAATGGGAAGAGAGGTGTATAATGCAAACCAACAAAGGCGCAGACGGAGACAGCATAGAGCGCGGAGAGAGCCAGTCAGAGAGTTCCCGGTAGGTGCGAGGGGCCTGGTTCCGCAGCTTGAAATTTCCTCTCCCGAGCCGTCCGAGGAACGCTCCCTCCGGGGGCAAGTAGAGCGGAACCGGGTCCTCCCGTTACAGAGGCTGGGTATTGCTGGATACCCATTGAGGCCGCACTCGCGAGGGGGCGGTAAAAAGAGGTGGTACCACGGGGCACGCCCCGTCCTCTGGCGGCAGTCGCCAGAGGTTTTTTTGTACCCTTTTTCAAAAAACGGTCCCCGCCAGGGCGGTTTTCTCTTTACCTTCACGCTTTGATGTGCTAAAATCACTTTAAACCATTGAACCACGGGCGTCCCTTTGCCCGCGGCGCGAAAAAGGAGTGACACTATGCCCAAAGCGGAACATCAGAGGGGCCGCAGCATGGCCCTGTACGAGACAATCCTGAAGCTGAAGGACCTGGACGAGTGCTGCCGTTTTTTTGACGACCTGTGCACCCCCACCGAGCTGCGCTCCCTGGAGCAGCGGTTCGACGTGGCGGTCTACCTCCAGCAGGGGTTGGTCTACCTGGACATCCTGGAGAAAACGGGGGCCAGCAGTGCCACCATCAGCCGGGTCCGCCGGGCCATGCTGGACAACGGCGCCGGCGGTGTGATGCAGGACGTCATCATCCGGGAGGGCCTGGGAGAGCCCAAAGCAGATCCTGAGCCGTGACGGTGCGGGAAGCCGTCCGGCTTTGCGGGGAAGAACAATACAGAAAGCAGGGAACAGATTCATGAAACAACTGATGTTGGGCAACGCCGCCGTTGCCCGGGGACTTTACGAGGCGGGCTGCTGCGTGATCTCCAGCTACCCCGGCACCCCCAGCACCGAGATCACCGAGGAGGCCGCCAAATTCGACGATATTTACTGTGAGTGGGCCCCCAATGAGAAGGTAGCCATGGAGGTGGCTTTCGGCGCCAGCCTGGCAGGAAAGCGGTCCTTCTGCGCCATGAAGCACGTGGGACTCAACGTGGCCGCTGACCCGCTGTTCACTGTGGCCTATACCGGCGTCAATGCGGGCATGGTCATCGCGGTGGCCGACGACCCGGGGATGCACTCCTCCCAGAACGAGCAGGACTCCCGGCACTACGCCATCGCCGCCAAGCTGCCCATGCTGGAACCCGCCGACTCCGCCGAGGCCCTGGCCTTCACCAGGCGGGCCTATGAGATCTCCGAGGAGTTCGACACTCCGGTGATCCTGAAGATGTGCACCCGGGTGGCCCACTCCCAGTCCATCGTGGAGACCAGCCCCCGGACCGAGGGGCCGGAGCGTCCCTATGAGAAGAACATCGCCAAGTATGTAATGATGCCGGGCAATGCCATCCGCCGCCACCCGGTGGTGGAGGACCGGATGCGCCGCCTGGCCCAGTACGCCGAGACCTGCGATCTGAACCGGGTTGAGATGGGGGACACCAAGCTGGGCATCATCACCTCCAGCACCTCCTACCAGTATGTGAAGGAGGTCTTTGGGGAGGAAGCCTCTGTCCTCAAGCTGGGGATGGTCCACCCTATGCCCGAGGGACTGATCCGGGACTTCGCCGCCAAGGTGGACCGACTGGTGGTGGTGGAGGAGCTGGACCCCATCATCGAAAACTACTGCCGTCAGCTGGGCCTAACCGTTTCCGGCAAGGAGGCCCTGCCCCTGGAGGGGGAGTTCTCCCAGAACCTGGTGGCCGCCAAGCTGGGCGGCGCGGTACATACCGGCACCGCCCTGGAGGACGCCATCCCGCCCCGCCCGCCGGTGATGTGCGCCGGCTGTCCTCACCGCGGACTGTTCTACACCCTGGCAAAAAACAAGTGTACCGTGCTGGGCGACATCGGCTGTTACACCCTGGGGGCGGTGGCCCCTCTGAACGCCATGGAGATGACCCTCTGCATGGGCGCCTCCATCAGCGGCATCCACGGCTTCAACAAGGCATTGGGGGAGAAAAGCGAGGGGAAGACGGTGGCCGTCATCGGAGACTCCACCTTCATGCACTCCGGCATGACCGGCCTGGCCAACATCGCCTATAACCAGTCCAACTCCACGGTCATCATCCTGGACAACTCCATCACCGGCATGACCGGCCACCAGCAGAACCCCACCACCGGCTACAACATCAAGGGGGAGCCGGCGGGAAAGATCGATTTGGAGCAGCTGTGCCGGGCCATGGGCTTTGAACGGGTCCGGGTGGTGGACCCCTATGACCTGAAGGCCACCGACCAGGCGGTGAAGGAGGAACTGGCCGCCCGGGAGCCCTCCGTCATCATCAGCCGCCGGCCCTGCGCTCTGCTGAAGTATGTAAAGCACCAGGCCCCTCTGGCGGTGGATACGGACAAGTGCGTGGGCTGCAAGAGCTGCATGCGCATCGGCTGCCCCGCTATCTCCATGAAGGAGGGCAAGGCCCATGTGGACAACACCCTGTGCGTGGGCTGCGGCGTGTGTGAACAGATGTGCGCATTTGGTGCCTTCCAGAGCACCGAGAAGGAGGGCTGAGCCATGAAGACCAAGAATATCATGATCGTAGGCGTGGGCGGACAGGGCTCCCTGCTGGCCAGCAAGCTGCTGGGCCATCTGCTGATGGAGCAGGGCTATGACGTAAAGGTGTCCGAGGTCCACGGCATGTCCCAGCGGGGCGGCAGCGTGGTCACCTATGTGCGCTACGGCGACCGGGTAAATTCCCCTGTTATCGACAAGGGGGAGGCTGACTACATCGTCTCCTTCGAGCTGCTGGAGGCCGCCCGCTGGCTCAGCTATCTGAAGCCCGACGGCCAGATCGTCACCTCCACCCAGCAGATCGATCCCATGCCCGTTATCACCGGCGCGGCCCAGTACCCGGAAAACCTGGTGGAGAAGATGAAAGCGGCCGGCGCCAAGGTGGACGCCCTGGACTGCTTGGCTCTGGCCGAGGAGGCAGGCTCCTCCAAGGCGGTGAACATCGTGCTGATGGGCCGGCTCTCCCACTACTTCGATCTGCCCGACGAGGCGTGGCAGAAGTCCCTGGAGGTCTGTGTGCCTTCCAAGTTCCTGGAGCTGAACAAGAAGGCATTCCAGCTGGGTAAGAACGCCTGAAAGGAGGGCGGAGAGATGGCGGAGGAGCGCGTCCCTTTGGAGATCCGCAGGGCAGAGCCGGAGGACGCGGCGGAGCTGCTGTCCATCTATGCCCCATATGTGGAGGAGAGCTGGGTGACCTTTGAGTGCGTCCCGCCCACGGTGGAGGAGTTCCGGCGCCGCATGGAGGAATTTTCCCGGCACTACCCCTATCTGGTGTGCTGCCGGGCGGGGGAGATCCTGGGCTATGCCTACGCCCACCGCCACATGGAGCGGGAGGCCTACCAGTGGAACGCGGAGCTCACTGTCTATGTGCGCCGGGGTCGGGAGGGCTTGGGGATCGGCACCGCCCTCTACGGGGCGCTCATCCCCAAGCTGCGGGAAATGGGGCTGGTCAACCTGTACGGGGTGCTGGGACTGCCCAACCCGGGCAGTGAGGCCCTGCACCGCCACTTCGGCTTTACCCGGCAGGGACTGTACCCTCGGATGGGATTCAAGCTGGGGGAGTGGCACGACGTGGCCCAGTACGGCCTGCGCCTCACCCCCCCGGACCGGCCGCCGGAGCCCCTTTTTCGGACAGAAGGGGGGACGCAGGGATGATCTGGAAGTATCTGCTGCGGATCTGGGGCTGGGTGTGCCTGCTGGCAGCCGCCCTGCATGGGGCTTTGACCCTGTATGCGGCCGCTGTGCCGTACAATATCTATCAGCCGGGAAGCACCGGACTGGCGGAGTGGCTGGGCATGGGGCTGATCTCCCACGGCCTGGCCCATGTGATGGCCCGCCTGGACGAGCTGGGATGATCGCAGGGGGTCCATAAAAAATCAGGACAGAGGGGGGACATGGATGAAATTTGTCATTGTCATAGAGTGGCTTTTGGGGCTTTGGGGAGCATTTGCCCTCTATGTGGCTCTGGTGTGCGGAATTGCTTTTTTTGATGCGAGCACGCCGGAAAATCTGGCCATGTTCCTGTTGAGCGGGTGTGCCGCCCTGTTTTCCTTTGCTCTGATCGCGGTGCTGGAACTGCTTCGGAAAAAGCAGCAGACATCGCCTAAATAAAAGCCGAGAATTTCTTTGACTCTTTTTTGCATGAAAGAGAAGAAATATGAAAACGAGAGAGGGATGATTCCATTGGAACGCTATTATCAGCCGGAGATCGAGACTGCGTCCCGGGAACAGATCAAGGCCTGGCAGGACGAGCGCCTGGTAAAGCAGGTCCAGCATGTGTGGGACAACGTGCCCTACTACCGCAAAAAGATGGAGGAGAAGGGGGTCACACCGGCGGATATCAAGTCCAGCGACGACCTGTACAAGCTGCCCTTCCTCACCAAGTCTGACCTGCGGGACGCTTACCCCTACGGACTGGTGGGGATGCCCCTGAAGGACTGCGTCCGCATCCAGTCCACCTCTGGCACCACTGGCAAGCGGGTGGTGGCCTTCTACACTCAGGAGGACATCGATCTCTGGGAGGACTGCTGTGCCCGAGCTATCATGGCTGCGGGGGGCACCAATGAGGATGTGTGCCAGGTGTCCTACGGCTACGGACTGTTCACCGGCGGCCCCGGCCTCAACGGAGGCAGCCACAAGGTGGGCTGCCTCACCATCCCCACCTCCTCGGGCAACACCGAGCGTCAGATCATGTTCATCAAAGACTTGAACGCCACCATCCTGTGCTGCACCCCCTCCTATGCCGCCTACATCGGCGAGACCATGAAGGAGATGGGAATGAGTCCGGAGGAGATCCCCCTGAAGGCGGGCATATTCGGTGCGGAAGCCTGGTCCGAGGAGATGCGCCAGGACATTCAGAATACCCTGGGCATCAAGGCATATGATATCTACGGGCTCACCGAGCTGTCCGGCCCCGGTGTCTCCTTCGAGTGCTCCGCCCAGAGAGGGATGCACATCAACGAGGACCACTTCATCGCTGAGATCATCGACCCGGACACCGGCGAGGTGCTGCCCGAGGGCAGCGAGGGCGAGCTGGTATTCACCTCCATCACAAAGAAGGCGTTTCCTCTGCTGCGCTACCGCACCCGGGACATCTGCACCCTCACCCGGGAAAAGTGTCCCTGCGGCCGCACCCATGTGAAGATGTCCAAGCCCAGGGGCCGCACCGACGACATGCTCATCATCCGGGGGGTCAACGTATTCCCCTCCCAGATCGAGACGGTGCTCCTCAATTACGGTTATCCCGCCAACTACCAGATCATCGTGGATCGGGTCCACTCCACCGACACCCTGGACGTGCAGGTGGAGATGACCCCGGAGATGTTTACCGACAAGGTGGGCGAGGTGGACCGCCGCCAGAAGGAGTTGGTGGACGGCCTGCGCTCCATGCTGGGCCTGTCCGCCAAGGTCACCCTGGTGGCTCCCAAGTCCATCGTCCGCAGCGAGGGCAAGGCGGTCCGTGTCATCGACAAGCGCAAGATCTGACTGATTTGACAGGAGGGAAGAGTTATGAGCGTCAAGCAGCTTTCCGTGTTCCTGGAGAATAGGCCCGGTGCCCTGTATGGGATGACCGGTATCCTCTCCCAAAACAAGATCGACATGCGGGCCCTCTCGGTGGCGGAGACCCGGGATTTCGGCATCCTCCGCATCATCGTGGACGACCCGTACAAGACGGCCACTGTCCTGAAGGACGCGGGCTATGTGTACAACATCACCCCCGTGCTGGGGGTGGCGATCCCTGACGTGCCGGGCGGATTGAACAAGGTGCTCCAGGTGCTCACCGATGCCAGGATCAACGTGGAGTACATGTATGCATTCCTGGGGGGCAAGACCGAAGCCGCCTATATGATCTTCCGGGTAGAGGACAACAATGCCGCGGCGGAGGCCCTGGCCTCCCGGGGCATCAAGACCCTGGAGGAAGCGGATATCCAGCGAATGTAAAGCGAAACAGCTTTCAAGAAAAAGGACAGACCGCGCGCCAGCCGGCGCGCGGTCTGCTTTTTCAGATCCGGTCGTAGAAGGGGGAGACTCCCTTGGAGGCGTCCTGGCCAAAGCGGGAGGAGCGGGGGACCAGATCCACCGTTTTTCCCTCCAGCCAAGGGCGGGCGGCCCCGGCAATGGCGGAAAAGACAGCGTCCTGCTCTCCCTCCTGGTCCACTACCACCAGATAGCTGGGCTCCATCTCACCCTCCCGGACCATCAGGCGCAGGTAGAGTGCCTTTACAGCTGGGAGCTCACGGGCAGCGGAGCAGATGGCCTCCACCATCCGCTCCGGGTACTCCGCCGGGTCCCCCAGCATGACTCGGGTATCCTTCTGAATCACCTGCCGGACCGGTGGAGTGCCCTCTGCCTTCTGCCGGGCCAGGCGGGCCACCGTCTCCCGGTCCAGGGTGAGGCTGTCCCCGAAGGGATCGACCACAAAGCCGGCGGCCCGGCTGTCCCGCTGGAGCATAGAGGCATAGTCGTCGAAGGTGAGGACCAGGGTCTGCTGGTCCCGGGGGCCGCACAGCTTCCGCAGCTCCCCCCAGTTGGTGAAGGCGGGAAAGAAGGGACGGCCCTCCTGGCTGGAGATGAGCTGAAACTGGATGGCGGTGTTCTGCTCCAGTGTAGTCTGGCCGGAGACAGCGGGGGGCGGCGCGGGGGTGAGGACCACAGGCGCGAGCAGATGGGCCTGGGTCATGAGCTCCCTCAGCGCCCGGTCCTGGTTGGCGGGCGTGTTCTCCCGGTGGAGGGCGGCGAGGGCTTCAGACAGACGGGGATTGACGATGGGCTTTGTGACATCAACCATGGCGGTGACCTCCTTGTGTGTCATGGGTAGGGTGCGGGGCCTGACCTGCTTGTCTCTGCTTGGAGCCTCAGGAAATCTCCCGTTCAAAGATCACCTGATAGCACTGGGCGGGACCCACACCCCGCCCCTCACAGAAGGGGATCACGATCTGCTTGAATCGCCACCCATTTGCTGCCTCGTTTTCGATTACGTCCTTACAGGCATCGAAGGTAGACCCTGCTTTCGGGGGACGGGAAATGATCCCCTGGGTATTCCAGGCCACAGGGACCTGTATGAATTTGTACTCGTACTGCTTCATCAAGATGACCTCCCTGCGGGCTTTCTTGCCCGCTGCTTTATGTACTGACGGCCTGGATCTCTCCGGAGAATGGAAGAAAAAGGCCCCGAGTGGCTACAGCCCCAGCAGGCGCTGGGCGTTGCCGCCCAGAATGGCGTCCCGCTCTTCTGGGGAGAGGGGCAGGGCGCGGATAGAGGCCACATCGGCGGATTGGTCCCCCCAGGGGCTGTCGGTGCCGAAGAGGAGGCGCTGGGCCCCAAATTTTCGGACAAAGCGGACAAACTGCTCCTGTTCCATCATGTGCAGCTGGTCCTCCGAAAAAGGGTGTCCCTCCAGGGGGGTGAGGTCGCCGTAGGAAAAGGCGGTATCCAGTAGCACGCTGGACTGGGGGAGCAGGGCCTCTACCTGGTCCCACTGGCGCCAGCCTCCCATGTGGGCCAGGATCAAGGTCACCGGGCCCACCTGTTCCAGGGCGCGGAGCACCATCTCCGGGTCGCAGTAGGTGGGGGCGGGGATGCCGATGTCGATGCCGGCGTGGGTGAGGACCACGAGCCCCAGCTCGCCGGCCCGGTCCAGGATGCGCAGATAGCGGATATCGTCGAACCGGGTGGCCTGATAGGCGGGGTGGAGCTTGATGCCCTTCAAACCCAGGGCGGCGATCCGAGCCAGCTCTCCCCTGGGGTCCGGACAGTCCGGGTGGATGCAGCCGAAGGAGTAGATGCCGGTCCCGCGGCCCCGGGCGTTGATCTGAGCGGCGCTCTCGTTGACATGGGCCACCTGATGGGGGTTGGTGGCCACCGGCAGGACTACGGAGCAATCGATGCCCGCCCGGGCCATGGAGGCGGCCAGGCCGGCGTTGGTGGCGTCGGTGAAGGCCCGGGTATGACAGGCACCCTGGAGCTTGCGGATGGTGGGGGCCGCAAGCTTGTCAGGGAAGGTGTGGGTGTGGATATCAATGACCATGGCGGTCCTTCCTTTCCTGGGAAATGATGCCGAAGCCAAGGGAGCGCGGCATGCCGGTCCCAAGCATACCACATTTTTCGCTCGGAGGCAACGACAGCCCGTTCGAGGTCCGTTTATCTTAAAACTCCAAACTCCGCTGGGGTTGAAGCGGCGGTTTCGTATTGCCATACAGAATCGGCTGCGGTATAATCAGGGCGGCAATCAAAAGCTGCGGAGGTATGTCCATGAAAACGATCTATGAAAAGTATATGGCATCGCCGATCGACAAGGAGCTTTTATGCTTGGAGCATGGCGAGATCACAGAGCCATATTTTTGCTACCCTGTCAATGCAGAGCCGATAGGATTTGAAGGGTGTATCCTGTACTGCTTTTTGCCGGAGTATGGAGAGATGGTATTTGCCTGCGACCCGGAAAGCTGTGCAGATCGGAATGTATATCCACTGGCAAAAAATTTCGAGGATTTTCTCCGTTTGATCCTGGCGTGCGGCACCGCTGATCCAGTGGAGCAGATCGTTTGGATGGATAAAAGGAAATTTGAGGAACACATGGAACACGAAGAAAAAATTTTGACACAGGAGCAGAGGGCGGCGGTACAGCAGCTTCAACGCGAAATGGGTCTGCTGCCAATGGAAACCCCGTTTGAATATGTCAAGGCGATCCAAAAAGACTTTGATGACAGTAAAATACAGTACAGCGATGAATATTACGAGGTGACTGGCAGAGAGGCCCCGAAAGAAACAGACACGCCCAACAAAACTTTATTGGAATTTCAGACTGTCACAGTTGAAGTTCGCGGCCAAAATGATAGAGCCTGACAACTTCTGATCTATCTGGCAGTTACCCGATAAGGGCAGCTGCGGCTTGACTGTTTTGTAAGGAGCATTTCCAAAACTGCTTCTCAGCTAAAAAGAGGAAAAGGGGACCGCCCCGGCGGGCGGGGGATGGGAGTCACAGCAGCAGACAAAGAGGACGGGCTTCGCGGACCGCCCCGGCGGGCGGGGGATGGGAGGAGCGGTGCCGGACTGCGTTCCGGCCCTTGCCAAATGGCGGGAAAGCATCTATAATACCAGTAAAACAACGGCAGAACGTCTGCCGCGATGGAGGGAACGACATGGCTCTGGATATGAAGTATTTTGAGGAGATGGAGGCCAAGATCCCAAAGGGGAAGGTCCGCACCCGGTTTGCCCCCTCTCCCACCGGCTATATGCACGTGGGCAATCTGCGCACCGCCCTTTACACCTGGCTCATCGCCCGGCACCATCAGGGCACCTTTATCCTGCGCATCGAGGACACTGACCAGACTCGGCAGGTGGAGGGTGCCACAGAGGTGATCTACCGCACCCTGGCGGAGTGCGGGCTGGACCACGACGAGGGCCCCGACGTGGGCGGCCCGGTGGCCCCCTATATCCAGACCCAGCGCCGGGACACCTATGGAAAGTACGCCCGGCTGCTGGTGGAAAAGGGACACGCCTACTACTGCTTCTGTGAAAAGACCGAGTCGGAAGAGGACTCCGGCCAGTTCGACCGGGCTTCGGACCCCTGCCGCGCCCTGAGCCAGGAGGAGGCTCAGGCCCGGGTGGACGCGGGCGAGCCATACGTCATCCGCCAGAAGATCCCCAGCGGCGGGACCACTACCTTCCATGACGCCATCTTCGGGGACATCACCGTGGAGAACGACACCCTGGACGACCAGGTGCTCATCAAGCGGGACGGCCTGCCCACCTATAACTTCGCCAATGTCATCGACGACCACCTGATGGGCATCACCCATGTGGTCCGGGGCAGCGAGTATCTGTCCTCTGCTCCTAAGTATGATCTGCTCTATCAGGCCTTTGGCTGGGAAGTGCCCACCTATGTGCACTGTTCCCCCGTGATGCGGGATGCCCACAACAAGATGTCCAAGCGCCACGGGGACCCCTCCTACGAGGACCTGAAAGCCCAGGGCTACCTCACCCCCGCCATCCTGAACTATGTGGCCCTGCTGGGCTGGTCCCCCAGAGGAGAACTGGCGGAACAGGAAGTATTCTCTCTGGAGGAGCTGGTGGCCGCCTTTGATCTGGCGGGTGTATCCAAGTCCCCGGCCATCTTTGATATTGAGAAGCTCACCCACTTCAACGCCCTGTACCTGCGGGCCATGGAGCCGGCGGACTTTGCCCGGGCGGCAGAGCCCTATATCCGCCAGAGCGTGAAAGACCCGGCGCTGGACGCGGCGGAGATTGCCGGCCTGCTCCAGGCCCGGTGTGAGCGGCTCACTGACATCCCGGAGAAGGTGGACTTCTTCGATGCCCTGCCTGACTATGATGGGGCTCTGTTCACCAACAAGAAGTCCAAGACCGACCCGGAAGTGGCCCGGGCCATGCTGGAGGCCGCCATCCCCGCCCTGGAGGGGCTGGACGGCTGGACCACGGAGGGCATCCACGACGCCCTCATCGCTCTGGCGGAGAAGCTGGCGGTGAAGAACGCCACCCTCATGTGGCCGGTGCGCATCGCCGCCGCCGGAAAGGCGGTCACTCCCGGGGGCGCGGTGGAGATCTGCCACGTGCTGGGCCGGGAGGAGACTCTGCGCCGCCTGCGCCTGGGGCTGGACAAGCTGCGATAAGATCCACCTGTCCCCGGCGGCCTGTGCCGCCGGGGACATTTTTTCCGAAACAGGAAAAAACAGGCTGTTCAAGGCTGGGCCGGGATGGTATAATAGCGGAGAAAACACATGCCCGCGGCAGCCGGGCAACCACAGAATGGAGGAATCGAGATGAAATGCCCCTTCTGCGCCTATCTGGAGAGCAAGGTGGTGGACTCCCGTCCCGCGGACGAGGGAGCCAGCATCCGCCGCCGCCGGGAGTGTCTGTCCTGCCATAAGCGCTTCACCACCTACGAGACCATGGAGAGCCTGCCCCTGATGGTGGTCAAAAAGGACGGCAGCCGCCAGAGCTTTGACCGGAACAAGGTGATGAACGGCCTGATCCGGGCCTGTGAAAAGCGGCCGGTCTCCTTCAGCACCATGGAGGAGATCGTCAACGAGATCGAGCAGACCCTCCAGAACGAGATGGAGCGGGAGGTTAGCTCCGCCGAGATCGGAGAGCTGGTGATGGAGCGGCTGAAAAAAGTGGACGAGGTCTCCTATGTGCGCTTTGCCTCCGTCTACCGCCAGTTCAAGGACATCAACACCTTCATGCGGGAGCTGAACAAGCTGCTGGAAGATAAGTGAGCAATCCGGCCCCGGGACCACATGGTCCCGGGGCTCAAATTGTCGCAAAAGGCCGTCGGGTCTTTTGCGACGAAGGGCTGCATGACAGATGAGGCCTATTTTTGCAGGAAAAAGCCGCCTCATCTGTCATGAGAGGTGTCATTTTCCAGAAGCATGTCCCGGGAAATAATGCTTTTTGATTTGATCCTGTCTTCCACGGACGACAGAACTCTTTGGGGCCCCCTCTGGGGGAGATTTTTCACTAGCGGAAGCGGGGGGCCGAGCCATCGGCCTCCCGCTTTTTGTGCCGCGCCAGGGCGGAGCTTAAAGGAACCGCTTCATCTGCTGGATGTTCTGTTCCTCGGTGTGCAGCAGGCGGCTGCCCAGGGCCAGCAGCTCCGGGTCCGCCTTGCCGGTGTACTGGTGGATGCGCCGGGTCATCTCCACAGTGCCCATGGTGCTCCCCTGGATCATCAGCTGAGCCAGCTTGGAGGTGGTGTGGTCGGCGGCAGTGCGGGCCTTGAGCATGGCACCGGACATGGCCCGGACAGCCAGACCCGGGGTATGGAGCCGGGCACCATGCTTCCGGGCATAGGCCTGTGACTGGGCGGCGATGGTCCGGTATTCCTGGAGCTGGCTGTTCAGGGCCTGGCCCATGGCCCGGCTCTGGGGCAGGGACAGCACCTGGGGGATGGCGCTCACCCCCATAGCCGCGTTTTTATGAATGAAAGACAAAAACTGCTGATCGTGATCCATGAAATTTCTCTCCCTTCCTCCATATTATCTGAAAAATTCTGCAAAATATACGAGAAAGAGCAGGGATTTTGTAAAAATATTTGAGATCCTGTCCTTGATGGTCGGAGCGGGGGGCGCTATAATAAACTATCTTTTTCCCGGGGCACGCGAGGCGCCGGAGTCGAAAGGGGCGGAGAATATCGTGAGTATGGAAGACATCCGGCTGGAGCAGGGGCTCCACGAGGAGTGCGGTGTATTCGGGATCTATGACCCGGAGGGCAGCTGCGCCCAGACCACCTATTACGGGCTGTACGCCCTCCAACACCGGGGGCAGGAGGCCTGCGGCATCGCGGCTATCAATGACCGGGAGCAGTCCTTTTATAAGGACGTGGGGCTGGTCAGCGAGGTCTTCGACCGGGAGACCCTTCAGCGCCTGAATGGGACCATGGCGGTGGGCCATGTGCGCTACGCCACCACCGGCGCTGGGGCGCGGGAGAACGCCCAGCCCCTGACCATCAAGTATGTGAAGGGAACGCTGGCGGTGGTCCACAACGGCAATCTGGTGGACGTGGACCGGCTGCGGGCCCGGTTCGAGTACCAGGGGGCCATCTTCCACACCACCAGCGACTCGGAGCTCATTGCCTACGCCATTGCCCAGGCCCGGCTCCACGGGCCCAGTGTGGAGGACGCGGTGTGCCGGGCTGTGGGGGAGCTGAGAGGGGCGTTCTCCCTGATCGTCATGTCCCCCCGTAAGCTCATCGCCTGCCGGGACCCCTGGGGCTTCCGCCCCCTGTGCATGGGCCGGAAGGGGAAGGCGGTGCTGTTCGCCTCTGAGTCCTGCGCCATCGAGAGCGTGGGGGGCACCCTGGAGCGGGAACTGGACCCAGGAGAGATCGTGGTGGTGGAGGAGGGGCAGGTGCGCTCCATCCGAGACAACTGCAGGGGCCAGTCCCACATGTGCATCTTCGAATATATCTACTTCGCCCGGCCCGACTCGGTGATCGCCGGGCAGTCGGTCCACGAGGCCCGGATGAATGCCGGCCGTCTGCTGGCCCGCCGCCATCCGGTGGAGGCCGACCTGGTGGTGGGGGTGCCCGACTCCGGGCTGGACGCCGCCCGGGGCTATGCCCAGGAGAGCGGCATCCCCTACGGGGTGGGCTTTGTGAAAAACCGCTACGTGGGCCGCACTTTCATCACTCCAGACCAGACCAGCCGGGAGCAGGCGGTGCGCATCAAGCTGTCTGCCCTGCGCAGTGAGGTGGAGGGCAGGCGGGTGGTGATGATCGACGACTCCATCGTCCGGGGAACCACCTGCCGCCAGATCACCAACCTGCTGCGGGAGGCCGGGGCGAAGGAGGTCCACATCCGGGTGTCCGCGCCCCCCTTCATCGCCCCATGCTACTTTGGAACCGATATCCCGGACCGGGAACGGCTCATCGCCTGCCAGCATTCCCTAGAGGAGATCCGGGAGATCGCCGGGGCGGACAGCTTGGGCTATCTGCCTCTGGAGGACCTGCACCAGCTGGCCCCCAAGGCGGCCTGCGGCTTCTGTGACGGCTGCTTCACTGAGCGCTATCCGGTGGACCTGGAGTGAAAAACGAGCCCGCGCGCCTGCAGTGTTCTGCGGACGCGCGGGCCTGTTCTTTTTTGGTGGGTTCTTGCTGACAAGGAGTTCAGCCTGTCACTTATCCTGGGGCTGTGGATTTCTGGTGGGGAGCAGGGAGTTGATGAGGAAGGCCACCGTTACTCCCACCACAGTCTCCGACACCCGGGCGGCGGCGTAGTAGTAGCGCTGGATGCCGGACACGTCACCGGAAATGAGCATGACGCAGGGGAGGATACAGGCCATGCCGCAGGCCGCGGGCCGGTTGAAGAGCATGCAAAGCCAGATCCCGCACACACAGGCGGCTCCCAGCATCAGGACGATGCCCACCCAGTGGGACAGCAGGGGCTCCAGGAGCAGCATAGCCACCCCCAGGATGGCACCGATGAACACCCCCACAAAGCGGGAGAGCCCAACCTGGAGGGTCTGCTCCAGGGAGCTCTGCATGCACACGATGCAGGCGATGCAGGAATAGGTGGGGCCCACATAGGCCAGCACCCCAGGGTAGCTCTCGTTATAGAGGAGGCCGAAAGGGACAAAGATCAGGTAGGAGAGCATCACTGCCACGGCGGTCTTAGTGGTGCGCATCCCGATATGTGGGAACTTGAACTGTTTCATGGGGCAGACCTCCTGCTGTGTCCTGTTGTGCCAGGCCCCGCAGCCGGGGCGCCCTGCTAGGATGCCCGGAAAGTCTGAGCAGTAACAGGGGAGAGGGTAGAGTTTGGGAAACAACTCGATTGTATCCTGAGGCGGGGGGAAAGTCAAGCCGTCCACGCCCTGTACCCTTTTCCCCTATGGACCGGTCTTCAGGACAGAAACCCTCCCCGCGTCCATTCAGATGAGGGGGATCTGCTCCAGGTCACACGGGTCAATAAGCAGAAGGCGAATTATCATTCGCTCTAGTGATCTCAATCACTTCTAATTGCAGATGATATGTGTTTTCCTCTCCATCCAGATCAACTGTTTTCAGCTCAAACCAAAGACCATCAACTAAATTATCAATATCATCAGGGATAAGAATGTCCCCGGTTATTTTTCCTATATCCTCGGAAATATTTATTGCGCCTCCTGTTTTATCTTCAACTCTATTGGACATTAAAATATTCTCTTCACCATCTGATGTAAGATAAATGGTAGCTGAGTATGAAGCAATATCCGTAAACTTATCTTTTCTTGTTTCCAAATTACCGCCATAACAGATATCTTCTTCAGCGTCTAAAACGATGACCCCATTTGAAACAGAAATAAATTCATTTTCCCCGCTAAAAGAATAGACTGCTAGCGGCTGCCCTTGCCTGCTTTGAGAAGAAATACTGCACCCTGCGAGCAGCAAAGCGCAGAATACGATTGCCATCAAAACTGGTGTTACCTTTTTCATGACACCACCCACTTAAAATTGTGATTTATCCCTTTTTGCTTTCATTAACGGGATGAAAGGGGGAAGTCGTCCTCTGCCGCTCCAAAGGGAACGCTCCCTCCGGGCAGGAAAAAATTCCCCGTGCCAGGGGCACGGGGAATGGATCACTTGCGGACAGCGGCCTTCACCCGCTCCACGGCTTCCACTGTGGCGGCGGCGTCGCCAAAGGCGGTGAGGCGGACGTAGCCCTCACCGCTGGGGCCGAAGCCGGCGCCGGGGGTGGTGGCCACATTGGCCTGATCCAGCAGCAGATCAAAGAAGTCCCAGGACCCCATACCGCCGGAGGTCTTGAGCCAGATATAGGGAGCGTTGACCCCGCCGAACACCTGGAGCCCGGCAGAGGTGAGGCCCTCCCGGATGACCTGGGCGTTTTTGCGGTAGTAGTCGATGGAGGCGCGGGTCTGCTCCCTGCCCTCGGGGGTGTAGATGGCGGCGGCGCCCCGCTGGACCACATAGGGGACCCCGTTGAACTTGGTGCACTGGCGGCGGTTCCACAGGCTGTTCAGCTTGGCACCGTCCCGCTCCAGCTCCATGGGGACCACGGTGTAGGCGCAGCGGTTGCCGGTGAAGCCGGCAGTCTTGGAGAAGGAGCGGAACTCGATGGCACAGGTTCGGGCACCCTCGATCTCAAAGATGCTGTGGGGGACATCCTCCTCGCAGATGAAAGCCTCATAGGCGGAGTCGTAGAGGATGACGGAGCCGTTGGCGTTGGCGTAGTCCACCCACGCCTTCAGCTGCTCCCGGGTGGCTACCGCGCCGGTGGGGTTGTTGGGGAAGCAGAGGTAGATGATGTCCACCTTCTCACGAGGGGGAACAGGGGTAAAGCCGTTCTCCTCCACACAGGGCATGTAGACCAGCTTGTTCCATCGGCCCAGCTCCTCCTGGTAGTCACCGGCCCGGCCGGCCATGGCGTTGGTATCGACATAGACAGGGTACACCGGGTCGCACACCGCCACCACGTTGTCCAGACCGAAGATGTCGCCAATGTTGCCGCAGTCGCTCTTGGCGCCGTCGGAGACAAAGATCTCCTCCGGCTTGATGTCCACGCCCCGGGCGGCGTAGTCGTGCTGGGCAATGGCCTCCCGCAGGAAGTCGTAGCCCTGCTCCGGGCCATAGCCGTGGAAGCCCTCGAAGGTGCCCATCTCGGTGACGGCCTGGTGCATAGCCTCGATGACAGCAGGGGCCAGGGGGCGGGTCACGTCGCCGATGGACAGCCGGATGATCTTGGCGCCGGGGTGGGAGGCGGAGTAGGCGGTGATCCGGCGGTTGACCTCGGAGAAGAGGTAGCTGCCGGGCAGCTTCAGATAGTTTTGGTTGATGTGGGCCATGGGGAGACCCCTCCTTTGCAGAAAAACTTACAAACTATTATGGCGGAATTTTGCCCCGCTGTCAATCCTAACCTCCGGGCCACTCCCCCTCGAACACGGTGACGGCGGGGCCGGTCATGCGGATGTGCCCGCTGGCTGTGTCCAGAGACAGGACCAGGGAGCCTCCGGGGAGAAGGGCGGTGACCTCTGGGGGGCACAGTCCCAGGAAGTGGGCGGCAGCCAGGGCGGCGCAGGCGCCGGTGCCGCAGGCCAGAGTCTCGCCGCTGCCCCGCTCCCACACCCGCAGCCGCAGCTGATCCCCCTCCACGGCCACAAATTCCACGTTGGTCCGGTCGGGAAAGACGGGGTGGCGCTCCAGGGCAGGGCCCAGCACGTCCAGGGCGATCTCCTCCGGGTGGGGGCAGAAGAGGATGCAGTGGGGGTTGCCCATAGAGACGGGCATGACGGAGTAGGTGAGCTCCATCAGAGGGATGGAGATCTGGGGAAAGACGGAGGGCTCCCCCATGTCCACCTCCACCTGTCCGATGCCGGCGGGGCCGGGGAGGAGCCGGAGGGCACGCAGGCCGGAGTCGGTGTCCACCTGGAGGCTGGTGCGGCGGGTGAGCCCCTTGTCGTACACATACTTGCCCAGGCAGCGGATGCCGTTGCCGCACATCTTTCCCCGCGAGCCATCGGCGTTGTACATCTCCATGGCAAAGTCCCCCCGCCGGCCGGGGCAGACGCAGATCAAGCCATCCGCCCCCACACCAAAGTGGCGGTCGGAGAGCCGGACCGCCAGCCCGGCGGGGTCGGGGGGACGGCGGGAGAGGCAGTTGAGGTAGATGTAGTCGTTTCCCAGCCCCTCCATTTTGGTGAAGCGCATGCCATCACTCCTTTTCGGGGCGCGGCGGGCGCGCCCGGTCTGGAGGATGGATATGCGCCGGCAGGCGGGAATATGCCGCAGCTCAGCCTCCGCCCTGGGCGAGGGTCCGCCGGGCGGTCTGGACCAGTGTGAGGCCCTGGTCCATACTCCGCTTCTGGAGGGTCCGGTGGGCCTGTTCCTCGGTGAGCCCGTCCCGCTCCATGAGCAGGGCCTTGGCACGAGCGATGAGATCCTGCTCTAAGGGGGAGCGGCGGTGGCGGGTATAGCGCTCCATCCGGTGTCCGAACTGGAGCAGCAGGGAGACGGTGGAAAGGGCCTCCTCACGGCGGATGGGGGTCGGCAGCTTGAATATGTCCGGGTCAGAACACAGGGCCAGCTGGTGGGCGGGCCCCACCATCAGCAGGGAGCAGAAGGGGGGCAGATCCCCGCACAGCCACTCCGCCGGGCCGTCGGACAGACGAGTGCCGCAGACCACGCAGTAGATGGGCTGGGCGGCGGCGGCGCGGCGAACCTGGCTGCCCGAGTGGCAGATGAGGCAGGCGGCGGAGCCGGAGCCCTCCAGCAGATCCCGGAATTTGCGGCAGAGGGAGTCACTCTCAAAGGCGACGATGACCGTATCCAATGGGGGGGCTTCACTCCTTTCAGCGGGGGGACGGGGCTCAGTAGGTGACCAGATACTTCTCCAGTTCCCAGTTGGACACCCGGATGCAGTACTCGTTCCACTCCTTCATCTTGCCGTGGATGTAGTGAGAGGCCACATGGCCGCCCAGCACGTCCATGATGACGGGGTCGGCCTCCATCTCCCGCAGGGCCTCCTCCAGGGAGGAGGGCAGGGCCTGGATGCCGCTGGCGGCCCGGGTGCTGTCGTCCATCTCATAGATGTTGCCGGTGATCTCAGGGGGAGGGGTGAGGCCCCGCTGGATGCCGTCCAGGCCGGCGGCCAGGCAGGCGGCCACCGCCAGATAGGGGTTGCAGGAGGGGTCAGGGCTGCGCAGCTCCACCCGGGTGGACTGGCCCCGGGCGGCGGGGATGCGGATGAGGGCGGAGCGGTTGGAGGCGGACCAGGCGCAGTAGCAGGGAGCCTCGTAGCCGGGGACCAGCCGCTTGTAAGAGTTGACCAGGGGGTTGGTGAGAGCGGTGAAGCCCTTCACATGCTCCAAAAGGCCGGCAATAAAGGAGTAGGCCAGGGAGGAGAGCTGTTTTTCCCCCTTCTCGTCAAAAAAGATATTTTTTCCGTCCCGGAACAGGGACATGTTGATGTGCATGCCGGAGCCTGCCAGCCCGAACAGAGGCTTGGGCATGAAGGTGGCGTGGAGTCCGTTCTTTTGGGCAAGGCTCTTCACCGCCAGCTTGAAGGTCATGATCTTGTCCGCACAGTCCAGGGCTTCATCGTACTTGAAGTCGATCTCATGCTGGCCCCGGGCGCACTCATGGTGGCTGGCCTCGATCTCAAAGCCCATCTGCTCCAGATTCAGGCAGATCTCCCGGCGGGTGCTCTCACCGTGGTCCAGGGGGCCCAGATCGAAGTAGCCCGCCTCGTCCCGGGTGAGGGTGGTGGCGTGGCCCTGGTCGTCAGTCTCAAAGAGGAAGAACTCCAGCTCCGGCCCGATGTTGAAGGCATCAAAGCCCATGTCCCGGCTGCGCTGGAGCACCCGGCGGAGCACCCCGCGGGGGTCGCCCACAAAGGGGGTTCCGTCAGGGTTATACACGTCGCAGATCAGCCGGGCCACCTTGCCCTGGGCGGGCCGCCAGGGGAAGATGGCAAAGCTGTTCAGATCGGGGTAGAGGTACTGATCGGACTCATTGATGCGGGTGTAGCCCTCGATGGAGGAGCCGTCAAAGGTGATCTGGTTGTTCACCGCCTTTTCAATTTGGGAGGCGGTGATGGCCACATTCTTCAGCTGTCCGAAGATGTCCACAAACTGCATCCGAATGAATTCGATGTCCTCCTCCTTCACGATGCGGATAATGTCTTCCTTAGTATAGCTCATGGTGTGTCTGCCCCTTTCTCACCGCCCCAGGGACGGAAAATGTTTGGATAAAACAGTATTGCACTGAAGGGGGGCGGCTGTCAAGACTTTTCCGAATGGGAGTGCTGGAGAGGACGAGTACCGAGCCCGCCGCGCCCTGCGCGGCGGGCCGGCAAATGGATGTGGCGGACTTCCTTGGGGCACTTTGCGGGCAAAGGCGGCCCCGCGCGGCCACCCGGTCTCCGGGAACCTGCCGGCGCCATCTCACGGGAGAGGGATTTGTGCGTTTTCGCAACTCCTGCCCCAGAGGGCCCCAAAAAAATGGGCGTTATGGTGGAAATGAAAAAAACACTTGCAAAAACTTCCGGAAAGGAGTATGCTGTCAACCAGAAAGCAGTCCGGTCCGCCGGTCCGTTTGGGAACGAATGAAGACAAAGACGTCTTGATAGGATGTCTTTGTCTTTTTTGTTTTTGCGGCTGGGAGATCAGGAGCGGCTTGGAATTACGGAAATGGAAAGGGTTGACTGGAAATGAGTACTGCGATCACCGAGCTGTTTGGCACAAATGTGTTCAGCGTCTCCGTCATGCGGGAGCGCCTGCCCAAAAAGGTGTTTGCCGAAGTGACCAATGTGATGGAGAATGGCGGCAGCATCAGCATGAGCACCGCCGATGTGGTGGCCAACGCCATGAAGAATTGGGCGCTGGAGAAAGGGGCTACCCACTATACTCATTGGTTCCAGCCCCTTACCGGCATCACTGCGGAGAAGCACGACTCCTTCCTCACCGCCCCGGTGGAGGGCAAGACCCTGCTCCAGCTGTCGGGCAAGCAGCTGATCCAGGGGGAGCCGGACGCCTCCTCCTTCCCCTCCGGGGGCCTGCGGTCCACCCACTACGCCCGGGGCTACACCGCCTGGGACATGACATCCCCCGCCTTTGTGAAGGAGATGTCCTGCGGCACCATCCTGTGCATCCCCACCATCTTTGTCTCCTACACCGGCGAGGCACTGGACAAAAAGACTCCCCTGCTGCGCTCCATGGAGGCCATCAACACCCAGGCCCTGCGCATCCTGCGGCTGTTCGGAAACACCGAGGCCCACAAGGTGACCCCCTCCGTAGGGCCGGAGCAGGAGTATTTCCTGGTGGACCGGGAGAAGTACCTGAAGCGTCGGGACCTGATCTACACCGGGCGGACCCTGTTCGGTGCCCCTGCCCCCAAAGGGCAGGAGCTGGATGACCAGTACTTCGGCGTCATACGGGAGCGGGTGGGCGCCTTTATGAAGGACCTGAACGTGGAGCTGTGGAAGCTGGGCATCCCGGCCACCACCCAGCACAACGAGGTGGCCCCCGCCCAGCATGAGATGGCCCCCATCTATTCTATGTGCAACTTAGCGGTGGATCAGAACCAGCTGGCCATGGAGACCATGAAGCGGGTGGCGACCCGCCACGGTCTGGTCTGTCTGCTCCATGAGAAGCCCTACGCCGGCGTCAACGGCTCGGGTAAGCACAACAACTGGTCCATCGGCACAGATACCGGGGAGAACCTGCTGGACCCCGGGGACACCCCCAATGAGAACATGCAGTTCCTGCTGGTGCTCTCCTGCATCATGAGAGCGGTGGACCGCCATGCCGACCTGCTGCGCCAGTCCGCCTCCTGCGTAGGCAATGAGCACCGTCTGGGTGCCCAGGAGGCCCCTCCCGCTATCATCTCCATCTTTTTGGGGGATCAGCTGGACGATGTGGTGAGCCAGATCGTCTCCAACGCGGACTCCATCAAGCTGCTCACCTCCAGCGGACTGGATACCGGTGTGTCCACGGTTCCCGTCATCAAGAAGGATGCCACCGACCGCAACCGCACCTCCCCCTTTGCCTTCACGGGCAACAAGTTCGAGTTCCGCATGGTGGGCTCCTCCGACTCCATCGCCGACGCCAACACCACCCTGAACGCCATCGTGGCGGAGTCCTTCTGTGAGGCGGCAGACGAGCTGGAAAAGGCGGCGGACTTTGACTCCGCCTGCACCAAGCTTATTCACGATATGATGACGGAGCATCAGCGCATCGTATTCAACGGCAACGGCTACTCCGACGAGTGGGTAGAGGAGGCGGAACGTCGGGGCCTGCCCAACCTGCGCTCCATGGTGGACGCGGTGCCCGCTCTGCTCACCCCCAAGGCGGAGGCTCTGTTCACCAAGTTCGGCATCTACACCAAGGCGGAGCTGGAGGCCCGGGCAGAGATCATGTATGAGACCTATGCCAAGGTGCTGAAGATCGAAGCCAAGACCATGACCCACATGGCAGGCAAGCACTATGTCCCTGCAGCCATCACCTATACCACCCGGCTGGCCGAATCCATCACCGCCGTCACCGCCGCCTGTCCCCAGGCCGACCTGACGGTGCAGCGGGAGCTGCTGGAGAAGGTGAGCCTGCGCCTCACCGCCGCCACCAAGGCCCTGAACAGCCTGACCGAGCTGGTGGAGCAGGTGGACGCCATGGAGGATGTGAAGGAGATGGCCCTGGCCTACCACGACCAGATCGTCCCCGCCATGGCCGCGCTGCGCAAGCCGGTGGATGAGATGGAACTGCTGGTGGATAAGTCCATCTGGCCGGTGCCCACCTACGGCGACTTGATGTTCGAGGTGTAAGGACCAGCAGAGATACTGATGCATACAGAGCCCCGGCGTCTGACGGCGCTGGGGCTCTTTCCGTTCAAAGAAATCTGCCTTTTCAGAACGGCGGAAAAAGAAAAAGATTTTCAATGGCAGAGGGTATTTACTCCAGGCCACCGGTCTCGTATAATAAAGCGTCCCACCCGAGCTATGAAGCAGGAGGGAGACAGGAGGAGAAGCCATGACTGAGCGGGAAAAGATGCTGTCCGGCGCACTATATGCTTCAGAGGACCCGGAGCTGGCCGCGGCCCGCATCCGGGCCCGTACCCTGTGCGGCAGGCTGAACCAGACGCCGCCGGAGGAACGGGAGGCGCAAGAGGAGATCATCCGCAGGCTGTTCGCCTCGGTGGGGGAGAACAGCACCGTCAATCCTGTCTTCTGGTGTGACTATGGCAGCAACATCACCGCTGGGGACAATTTTTATGTCAACTACAATTGTGTCATCCTGGACTGCGCATCCGTCACCTTCGGGGACAACGTATTCATTGCCCCCAACTGCGGCTTCTATACCGCAGGCCACCCCCTGGACGCCCCTACCCGGAATGCCGGGCTGGAGTACGCCAGGCCCATCACCGTGGGCAGTGACGTGTGGTTCGGAGGAAACGTGGTGGTACTGCCCGGGGTGACCATCGGCTCCGGCTCGGTGATCGGCGCGGGCAGCGTGGTCACCAGGGACGTGCCGCCCGGGGTGCTGGCGGCGGGCAACCCCTGCCGGGTGATCCGCCGCCTGGTACCGGAGGAGGGGTGAGCATGCCGCAGCACGTGCGGGTGGTTCCGCCGGACCCGGCCTGGGCGGAGGGCTATCGCCGGGAGCGGGCCCTGCTGATGCCAGTCTTCGGGCCGCTGCTGGTGGAGCTGCACCACATCGGCAGCACGGCGGTGGAGGGACTGTGGGCCAAGCCCATCCTGGACCTCATGCCGGTGGTCACCAGCCTGGAGGCGGTGGACCGGCTGGACCCGGAGCTGGAGGCCCTGGGCTACCAGTGCATGGGGGAGTTCGGCATCCCGGGCAGGCGGTATTTCCGCAAGGGCGGGGACCATCGGACCCACCAGCTCCACGTCTTTCAGGCGGGCGACCGGAAGAATATCCTCCGGCATCTGGCGGTGCGGGACTATCTGCGGGCCTGCCCGGCGGAGCGGGAGGCCTATGGGGCGCTGAAGCGGTGGCTGGCCGGACAGTACCCGGAGGACATTGAGGGTTACTGCGACGGAAAGGACTCCTTTGTCCGGGCGCTGGAGCGGCGGGCCCTGGACTGGTACGACGAGAAACGGCCGTGATATGAGATATGAGGGCCCGCCGCCCCTGGCGGTGGCCTTGATATACCAGCTTCGCAGAGAGAAAGGAGGACTATGGGCTCTGGCCCATCATAAGCGCCAGCGCCCTTCCCGGCAGAACGCCCGGGGAGGGACGACGAGGGGAAGGGAGTATCGAGGGGGAGCGCCGCCGGCACAGGGGG
The DNA here is from genome assembly GCF_024462915.1 of Clostridium sp. DFI.5.61. Lineage (NCBI taxonomy): Bacteria > Bacillati > Bacillota > Clostridia > Eubacteriales > Clostridiaceae > Clostridium > Clostridium sp. DFI.5.61. Next base: position 88,275 of record NZ_JANGBZ010000005.1, on the reverse strand, counting down.
CGCTCCGGTTCGGCGGATGCCCTTCCGCGCCGCTCCGGGCGCGTGACATGGCTCGAAATATGCGGGCGACCGCAAAACAGAGGGGCCGTGACCGGGGAACGAGGTGCAAATGGCTGCGAGTTTGTCCTCCATTTCAATTCAGGAGGATCATCATTGCAATGTGTGGTATCGTAGGATATATTGGAACGGAAGAGGCGGCCCCCATCCTGCTGGAGGGGCTGCGCCGCCTGGAGTACCGGGGGTATGACTCCGCGGGGCTGGCGGTGCTGGACCCAGAGCAGGGGCTCCAGGTGGCCAAGGCCAAGGGGCGGCTCCAAGTGCTGGCCGACCTCACCGGTCAGGGGCAGAAGCTGACCGGACACATGGGGCTGGGGCATACCCGCTGGGCTACCCACGGGGCGCCCAACGACGTCAACTCCCACCCCCAGGTGAGCCAGTCCGGCCGGATCGCTGTGGTCCACAACGGGATCATCGAGAACTATGCCCGGCTGAAGGAGTTTTTGGAGTCCAAGGGGATAGCCTTCGTCTCGGAGACAGATACGGAGGTGGTGGCCCAGCTGCTGGACTACTACTATGAAGGCGACCTGCTGGACGCGGTGGGCAAGGTTCTCCACCGCATCGAGGGGGCTTATGCCCTGGGCATCGTCTGCGCCGACGAGCCAGACCGGCTGGTGGCAGTGCGGAAGGACTCGCCCCTGATCTTGGGATACGGGGCGAACTTCCACATGCTGGCCTCTGATGTCACCGCCGTCATCCAGCACACCCGGGAGGTGTGCTATCTGGAGGATGGGGAAGTGGCGGTGCTTACCGCCCATGGGGCCCAGGTGTACAACTCCCTGCTCCAGCCGGTGGAGAAGGAGATCTCCCATGTAGATTGGGAGATCTCTGCCGCGGAAAAGGGGGGCTATGAGCACTTTATGTTCAAGGAGATCATGGAGCAGCCCAAGGCCCTGCGGGACACCATTTTCCCCCGCCTGCGGGACGGGGAAGTGGTGCTGGACGAGGTCTCCCTCACCCGGGAGGAGCTGGAGAGGCTGGACCGGCTGTACGTCATCGCCTGCGGCTCCTCCTACCATGTGGGGGTTGCGGCCAAATACACCCTGGAGCGGCTGCTGCGCATCCCGGTGGAGGTGACACTGGCCTCAGAGTTCCGCTACTGTGACCCCATCGTCACCCGGCGCACCCTGGCCGTCGTCATCAGCCAGTCCGGCGAGACTATCGATACCCTGGCCGCCATGCGGGAGGCCCGGAGGCTGGGAGCCCGGCTGCTGTCCATCGTCAATGTGGTGGGGTCCACCATTGCCCGGGAGTCGGACGACGTGATCTACACCTGGGCCGGGCCAGAGATCGCCGTAGCCACCACAAAGGCATACTCCACCCAGCTGGCGGTCATCTATCTGCTGGGCCTGCGTTTCGCCCATCTGCTGGGCACAGTGGGGGAGGAGGAGTACGCCGGCATGGTAGCCCAGCTGAGGCAGCTCCCCGCCAAGGTGGAGGAGATCCTGTCCGACACAGAAAAGATCCAGTACTACGCCTCTATCTACTTCAACCACGACTCCGTGTTCTACATCGGGCGGAACATCGACTATGCGGTGGGGCTGGAGGGCTCTTTGAAGCTGAAGGAGATCTCCTACATCCACTCGGAGGCCTACGCCGCCGGGGAGCTGAAGCACGGCACCATCTCCCTCATCGAGGACGGCACCCTGGTAGTGGCCCTGGCCAGTTGGGGGGACCTGTTTGACAAGCTGATGAGCAATGTGAAGGAGGTAAAGGCCCGGGGGGCGGACGTGGTTGGCATCACCACACGCAGCCATGGGGCGGAGCTGGCCAAGAGCGTGGACAGCGCCATCCAGATCCCGGACACCCACCCCATGTTCCTCCCCTCCCTGGAGGTGGTGCCCATGCAGCTGTTCGCCTACTATGTGGCCCTGATGCGGGGCTGTGACATCGACAAGCCCCGGAATCTGGCGAAAAGCGTCACGGTGGAGTGACGGCCCGGGGCTGCACAGAAAAACAGGAGCGCGCGTCTCCTTCTGACGCAGAGGGGGGCGCGCGCATTTTTGCGGAGGAAAAGAGAGAGATGGGACATCTGCTGTGTTTTTATCTGCTGGAGCTGGGGATGGCGGCAGCCTGGTGCCGGTGGGTCATCTGCCGCGAGGTAGACCTGCCCGCCCTGCTCCGCACCGCCCGAACCGTGTGGAGCGGGGAACGGCAGGTGCTGGGGGAGCTGCTGCTGGTCCGCCGCCGCTGGACAGAGGGGGAGGAGACAGAGCGCTTCCGCCAGGCCTGGCGCAGGATCGCCCTGCGCCTGCTCCCGCCTCTGCTATACCTCACCCTGGGTGGGGCGCTGGCCCCAGTGCTGGCCTGGAGCATGTTTCCGGAGGGGGCCGGCCAGCTGGCGATGGGCTGCTGTGTGCTGGCGGGGCTGGCAGGCGGCTGCTTCAAGGCGGGGACCCAGAGGACCGTAGAGGAGCTAAGCTGGATGCAGGGGGAGCTGGAGGGCCTGCGTTCCCGACCTGGGTTTCTGAAAGAGCACACGCGGCCGGTGGAGTGGGACCAGAAAAAGAGAGGGCTCCTTGTCTTGCTCCTGCTGGCTGCGGCGGCCGTTTTTGGAACCGTCTGGGGGCTGAGCCACAGTCTGGCCGCCGCCGGTCCGGTGGGAGAGGCGGCGGCCCTGGTTCTGCTGGCCCTGCTGTGGCTGCTCTCAGAACAGCCCTGGCGGAAGAAAAAGGGGAGGAGCGCAGCAGCAGAGCCGGGCGTGACCATCCAAGGGAGCAGCCTGGAGCGGTATCAGGAGGCGCTGGAGGACTTCTGCCGGGCGATGAAGATCCCGGCCCTGCTGGTAACGGAGACCCAGGAGGGGACGGTCAACGCCAGCGCCCGCCTCTCCCCAGGCCAGGTGCCCGAGCTGCGGGTGACCGGGGGACTGCTGAAGCAGGCTGAGCTCCTCTTCCGGCGGACGGGAAACCTGGAGCAGATGGACCGGACAGTGCTTTCCATCCTGGGCCATGAGCTGAGCCACATCGCCCACCGGGATGCCCTCCAGCTGGAGCGGCGGGCACGAAAGGCGGCACTGGTCAGCGGAGGCCTCTTCCTGCTGCTGGCGGGATCGGTCCTGCTCCTGCCGGCGGCTGCCCCACTGCCCGCTCTCCTGCTGGTCCTCTATCTGGGGGCAGACCTGCTCTTTGGGAAGATCCTGACGGACCGCCGGTTCTGGGGACAGATGTGTGAGCTGCGGGCGGACCGGACCGGCCTGCGCCTGAGCGGGGCGTCCGGGGAGGAGTGGATGCAGTTCTGGGAGATCGCGCGGCTGCTCCAGGCGGAGGAGAAGCGGCAGGCGCGGCTGAGAGGGGAAAATGTGCTGTACCAAGGTTACCGGCGCTATCTCAGAGTGGAGTTCCACCCCTCCCTCCGGCGGCGAAGAGCCATGATGGAGCGGGGGCGGCCCTGGGGGTGGCGGGACTATCTGGATCAGCTCTGGTATCTCCGGATGGCTCTGTGGCAGGGGAGGGGCTGGAATGAGTGAGAGACATGGGGAGGAGAGCCGCATATGAGTTTGGAGCGGGCCCGGCAGGCCGCCCTGGTCCAGGCTGCCCTGCGAGGAGACGAGCACGCCCGGGAGGAGTTGGGTGCGCTGGCAGAGGAATATTTGCGCCGCTGTTTCTTCCGGCACGCACGGCGGTGCTATGGGGACGGTGTGAAAGAGGAGTTGGAGGACATCGCATCCGATGCGGTGGAGAAATGCCTGGCAAGGCTGGACCGGTTTCAGGGGGGAAGAGCTCTGTTCACCACCTGGGTCTATGGGTTCGCGAAGAATGTCCTTCGGAACCACCACAGGAAGAGGGCACGCCGAGATCGGATCTGGGAGGAAGTGCGGAAGGATCAGAGTGCATGGTGGCATGAGCCGCCACCGGATGAGCCCCACTTCGGCGGCGACCCGCTGAGGTGGGTGATCCATCAGGAGAAACTGGAGGCCCTCCACTTGGCTATGGCGGATCTTCCAGTCAACGATGAGGTCATTTTGACGCTGAGGGTGGCAAAGGCACGGCCTGAGGCAGAGACAGCCAGACAGCTGAAGCTGGAGGATGAGGAGGCGGAAAAGCTCTATCGGTGCGCCCTGGAGCTGCTTCGGGAGCGGTTTTTCCGCTACTATTACGGAGCCCCCAGGCGGAAGAGAGCGGGGCAGCCGAAGTCGGCCTGAAAAAATTGTCCTTGACAAAAGGATGGGACCGCCTTTAATATATAGATATCCGATATATAGGAGGCCTATCTATGGGCATCGATAAAGGATGGATGGCCGGGAGCACAGCGATGCTGCTCCTCCGGTTGCTGGAGGAGAGAGACCGGTACGGCTATCAGATGATCGAGGAGCTCCGCCGCCGCTCAGACCATACGTTTGACTTGAAAGCAGGAACACTTTACCCTTTGCTTCATGGGCTGGAGGAGAAGGGGTGGATCACCTCCTATCAGGGGGAGGGGGGCGGAAGAACCCGAAAGTATTATCACTTAACAGAAAAGGGAGGGCGGGAGCTGAAGGAGAAGCGGGCGGAGTGGGACCGCTACACCCGGGCGGTGTCCCGGGTGCTGGAGGGGGGCGTCTGTTTTGGATGACTTTTTTGCGGATTACCTGGATCAGGCCATGGAGCAGGTGCGCTGGAGGCGCGCCCGGCCCGCTCTGGCCCAGGAGCTGCGCACCCACCTGCTGGACCAGCGGGACGCCTGCCTGGCCCAGGGGATGAGCCAGACGGAGGCGGAGGCGGAGAGCCTGCGGCAGATGGGGGACCCGGTGGAGGTGGGTACCCAGCTGGACCGGGTGCACCGGCCTGCGCCCCAGTGGGGCATGCTGGCCCTGGTTGGGCTGCTGCTGTGCTCCGGATTTTTCATCCAGGCCACCGTGATGCAGCAGCTAGGCAGAGTTCAGCCCTATATGCCTACCGTGATCGTAAGCATCCTCCTGGGGGGCGCCGCTATGGCGGCGGTGTACCTGGGGGACTATACCCTGCTGGGACGGCGTCCGGTCCTTCTCTATGGGCTGGGCATGACCGGCCTGGTCCTCCTGACGGTGACGAGTGAAGTCAAGGCCCAGGGCGTCAAGTTGGATGCGATTAGCTATCTCCTGCTGGGGCCGGTGCTCTACGCCCTGCTGGTCTATGGCCTGCGAGGGAAGGGCTGGCGGGGACTGCTACTGGCCCTGGCGGGGCTGGTCCCGCCGGTGGTCCTGCCCTGCCTCATCCCGAATTTCACCAGCGGTGCCATCGCCGGCCTCAGCGGAGCAGCGGTGGTGCTCACCGCGGCGTGGAAGGGCTGGATGGGGGTGCCCCGGAAGAAGGGGGCAGCCGCCGTGGCCGTTGGGCTCCTGGTATTGAACGGGGCCGCGCTGTGGCATCTGTCTCAAAGCCCTTATGCGTTGGAGCGGGTCCGATTCGCCCTCCACCCGGAGCTGGACCCCCTGGGGCTGGGATATTTCCCCATGATGGTCCGGGAGATGCTCTCCGGCGCCCAATGGCTGGGGAAAGGGGAGCTGGGGGAACTGAGCGGAGCGGCTGGCTATCTCCCTGGCGTTTCGGATTACTGGCTGGCCCGGGTGATCCACGAGCTGGGCTGGGCCGCTGGGCTGGCCCTTCTGGCCCTGATGACTGCCCTCTTCGCACTGGGGCTGCGGCGCTGTATGCGGCAGAGGGGGATGCTGGGACGCCTGCTGTCCACCGCGGCCCTGACGACTCTGGTCCTGGAGACAGTGTGCTTTGTGGTCTATGATCTGGGATTCCCCCTGGCCGCGCCGCTGGTGCTCCCCTTCCTGTCCACCGGCGGGCGGTATATGGTGGTCAATCTGCTGCTGCTGGGGCTGATGCTGTCCGCCTTTCGGGAAGAGAGGCTCCCGCAGGGGCAGAAGGGGCCCGCCGCACAGTCAAGCCGGGGCCGCCCTCTGATCTCCTGGAGGGACGGGGATCTGGTCATCGCCTTGGGCAGAAGGACGGGAAAATGACCGCAGGGGAAGTCTCCGACGCATCTTGAATAAAAGGCCCTCCAGCGGGGATTATCTGGAATTTTGTTTTTTCCCGGGACATGTGTCTGGGAAGGGACATCCCATACAAAAGATGCCTCAGACAGACAAAACCTCCGGCTCAGCCGGAGGTTTTGTCTTAAAAGTGGAGCTGTTTCGGATCTCCGCATCAGGACCAGCTGAACCAGATGCTGCCGTCCTGATCCGCCATCACGTCCATCGCGCCGTCCAGCAGCTCGGCCACGTCGGCCCGGGTCAGCGGGTCGGCCATGGCCTGGGCGCTGTCGTCCCCGCCGTGGATAACGCCTGAGGCGGACAGGTTGGCCGCGGCCTGGCCGGCCCAGTGGCCGCCGCTCTCAGAGGCAAAGACCTCCGCGGGCACGTCCAGGATGCCCATGAGGTTATCCAGCATCACCGTGGCCTCCCCCCGGGTCACCGTCTCACCGGAGCCGAAGACGGGCTGGCCCTCCTGGTCCAAACTGCCTTGGATAGCCCCTGCCTTCAGGGCAGAGGAGACATAGCCCTTGGCCCAGGTGGGGATGGCCTCGTCGTCATAGAAGCCGGTGAGGGTCACGTCCTCCAGGGGTTCCAGGCCGGTGGCCGCCATGGCCATGGTCAGAAATTCCGCCCGGCTGACCGGCTGGTCTGGGTCAAAGAAATAGCTTCCGTTGACATAGGAGCCCACAAAGATGCCCTCTTCGGCCAGGCGGATGGAGGCCTTGTGGGCAGGGTTGCCCTCCATATCAGCGTAGGTCACCTTGGTGTCCGGCTTTTCGATCTGGATGGATACCTTGGCCTCGGGAGATACGTTGCCCGCCGGGTCCACCGCCACATAGGTGAAACTATCCTTGCCAGTCTTGTTCTCATAGGGGGTATAGACGAACTGGCTGGAGCCGTCCTCCGCCACAGTCACGGCCCCCCGGGCGGGGGTGGAGGTGAGCTGGAAGGTGAGGGAGTCCCCTTCGCCGTCCTCCGCGTCGAACCAGCCGGTGATAGCCACATTTTTATAGGTGGACAGGTCCATATTCCGGGCGATGGGGGCCTCGTTGGCCTCGGTGAGCAGATATAGGGTGACGGTCACCTCCTCACCGGTCTCTCCGGTGGTAAAGGAGGGAAGGAAGGTGAAGGCAGTCTCGTTGACAGAGGGGGTGGGCAGAGCTTGGAACTGGAGCCCGCTCAGGGCGGAGGCGTCCACCAGGGCGCCCTCGGTCAGGGGCTGTCCTCCTACGGTGAGCATCCCTGTGCCGATATCGGGCAGAGTTTTCAGCGTAATGGCGGCCAGCGCGGTCCCACCGCTGCCGCCGGAGACAGGGAAGTCCTCGGCAGAAAAGGAAATGACCTGCCCCACCATGCCGTTTTTGGAGAAATCGGAAACGCTGGGGACATCAGTTTTCTTGTTCCAGAAGAAGGCGGAGGCGGGCAGGGACAGGGTACAGACCAGCGCCAACGCCAGCACCGGGGCGAGCATCCTGCGGAAAGCTGGGGAATGATTCAAAGGAATGACCTCCTTACTTTGTTGATGTGCCCTTATTTTCTGTGCTAACAGGAAAAATATGCGGGCCCACATGCCGGAAAAGCCCATGGAAGATATTGAGAACCAGCAAAAGGAAGTGCAAAAGGAGCTTTGAGGCAGATCCTCCACATCATCTTATTTAGATACAGAACGGGCAGAACGAAGTGCTGCCGTGATGAATGAGGGGGATGTTCTTCCATCAGAACAAATCGCCGGGATCGGGCGTGTATGGGACACGCCCCTGTGTGAGACGGCAAGACCTGGCGCGCCGCGCCGGGCTCAGCGGTCAAAACCATCCGAAAGAGGGAAGATAATGACAGGTGCCTTGACGGGGGGCGGCAAAGGGGATACAATGAAAAAAACTATGGATGTCCACGGAATGCCGCCGGGGGCGCGGCACCGGCCTGGAAAGGAAGTTTCATCATGAAGACTGGATTGGTGTTGGAGGGCGGAGCTCTCCGGACGATTTTTTCCAGCGGGGTGTGCGACGCCCTGCTGGACGGCGGCGTGATGGTGGACTACGTGATCGGGGTGTCCGCCGGGATCGCCTATGGGGTGAGCTATATCTCCCGCCAGCCCCGCCGCAACCTGGAGATCGTGACCCGGTACGCCGGGGACCGGCGGTATATGGGGATGAACAACCTGGCGGACCGGCACAACAGGAGCTACTTCGGCCTGGAGTTCGTCTATGACACCATCCCCAACGAGCTTGTCCCCTTTGATTACCAGACCTTTGCCGCCTATCCCGGTCAGGTGGAGGCGGTGGTGACCAACCTGAGCACGGGGGAGGCGGAGTATATGCCAGTCCCGCGGGAGGATGACAAATTCCTGCTGCTCCAGGCCACCTGCGCCCTGCCTCTGATGTTCCCCATCTACCATCTGAATGGACAGCCCTATCTGGATGGCGGCGTGGCCGACTCTATCCCCTATGAACGGGCCTTCCAGCAGGGGTGCGACCGGGTGGTGGTGGTGCTGAGCAAGACCCGGAGCTATGTGCGCCGGCCGGAGAAGCTCCAGCCGGTGATCGAGCGGACCTACCGGGAATATCCCAACTTCTGCCGGGCTATGGCGCGGCGGGCAGAGCAGTACAACACCTGCCGGGAGCGCCTGTTCCAGCTGGAGCGGGAGGGCAGGGTACTGGTGCTGGCCCCGGTGTCCACCCACAAGGTATCCCGCATCGAGCGGGATACCAAAAAGCTGAGGATGCTGTGGGGAGATGGGTATCAACAGGCGGTGGACCGGATGGACGAGATCCGGGCTTTCCTCACGCCGGACAGAGCGTGACCTCGTCCTCCGCAGCTGGACAGCTGGGCTGGAGGGCCAGCAGAGCCAGGGCGTCCCCCAGCACAGTGAAGAAGGCGGCCATGCGGCCCCGCTCGTCCACGTCGGCCTCCCAGGCCAGGAGGACGGCCAGCAGGACGGCCGCCGCCAGAAGGATGTAGGAATTTCGGGAAAACATATGGGACAAAAAAGACCACCCCCCGCAGTCCATTCTATGTGGACGGCGGCGGGGCGGTCTCTTTTTAGTCAGAAAGTGGGGCGGTACAGTAGACCGTCACGCCCCCGGCAGTGAGATAGAGGGCGGCCTCCCGGCTGCCATCGGTGTGCTCTGTGATACCATACACCGCCCAGCCTGCCTCGGCGCCGGGGAAGGACAGGGGGTAGGCGGTAGTGCCGTCGGAGAGGGCCTCGCCGGGGGCGAGGGTGCCGCTCCATCGCTCTCCGGTCTCCGGCCGGGTGAGGACCACGCTGTCTGCCTCCACCTGGACGGACAGGGAGAGACGGGGAACGTCCTTTCCCCCTTCCCAGCCTGGGGCGGCGGAGAGCAGCGCGCCTCCCTTCTGGTCAGTGACGGTGAGGGCCTGCCAGTCCAGACCGCGGGGGATCCCATTCCCCAGCCCACAGCCGGGCAGGGGGAACAGGAGCAGCGTCAGCAGGAGAGGGAACAGGCGCTTCATTTCAGCCTCCTCTCCAGGCAGTGGAGCCGGAAAACCAGTACGCCGCAGGCGGCGCACAGGAGGGCCAGCAGTGCCGGCCGGAACCAGGCGGGGAACAGGGGAGCCGAGGAAGTGATGATAACGGTGGGGCCCTCCGCGCTGCCGATGACCCCCATCTGGGGCTCGATCACCCAATGAAAGTAGAGCTGGGAGACGCCGTAAACCAGGTACGGCAGCAGAAAGAGGAAGCAGAAGACCGCCGCGGCGGTGCAGACCCACCGGAACAGCCGGAGATAGCGCAGGACGGTGGTCTGCTGGTACTGGTCCATAGCGCGGGCCGCCACCTGTCCCGCCTCCTCCACGGACAGAGTGGGGGAAGAGGTCCGCTCCCCCTGGAGCAGCTCCACCAGAGAGACCTCCAGGGTCTGGGCCAGGGGCTCCAGCAGCTTCAGGTCGGGAAATCCCCGTCCTGTCTCCCATTTTGAGACGGCCTTGTCCGTCACGTGGAGCCGCTGGGCCAGCTCCTTCTGGGTCAGCCCCCGCTCCTTTCTCAGCTGGGCCACAAAGGACCCAAAGCGTATGTTGTCCATACAGCCCCTCCTTTTCTATTTTATTATGACATGGGGCGGAAAAAAGTCAACCTACGAAAAGTAGACAGGGCCAATGAGGGAAAATCAGGAGTAAAATTCCGGACTTCGGCGCAAGCTACTTCTGAAAAAGGAGGAATGCATTATGGAGGAGAACCAGCAGGGGGAGCAGCAGGAGATGGAGCAGGCCATCCAGCCCATCGTGGAGATGGGGTCCTCCACCATTCGGACCGGCCGCGGTACAGTCCATGTCCTCACCATCGTGGGGCAGATCGAGGGACATCAGCTGCTGCCTCCCACCAGCAAGAGCACGAAGTATGAGCATGTGATGCCGCTGCTGGCCATGGTGGAGGAGAGCGAGGAGGTGGACGGACTTCTGGTCCTGCTGAACACGGTGGGCGGGGATATCGAGGCAGGGCTGGGCATCGCGGAGCTGATCGCCAGCATGTCCAAGCCCACGGTGTCCCTGGTGCTGGGCGGAGGGCACTCCATCGGCGTGCCGCTGGCTGTGTCGGCCAAGCGCTCCTTTATCGCCCCATCCGCCGCCATGACTATCCATCCGGTGCGGCTGAATGGGCTGGTGATCGGCGTGCCCCAGACCTTTTATTATTTTGAGCGCATCCAGGAGCGTATCCTGCAATTTGTGACTGCCAACAGTTCCATAAAAAGGGAGACCTTTACAAAGCTGATGCTCCAGACCGGAGAGCTGGCCGCCGACGTGGGCAGCGTGATCTACGGTGAAGAGGCGGTGGAGCTGGGGCTGATTGACCGGATCGGCGGCTTGTCAGATGCCCTATCCTGTCTGCACGAGATGATTGAGGAACGGAAGAGCGGGGCCGCCCCTTCCCCGTAGGGGACCCATCAAAGCTGGTGCGGCCCGGAGGATACTTTCGGTTCTTGCATAAGGGAGGGGGCCCCTCCCGCCTCCATCTTATAGGGGGAGTTGTCACGGCGGATGCAGTGACGGATGAGAGGACACCAGGGCAGTCAAAAAAGCTGTGAGGAATTTTCCTCACAGCTTTTTTTATAAATCGGTACTCTGAAGCTTTTCTGAAGAGAACAGTGAACTAAAGGGGAGGAGCGATAGACTGCGGGAAAGGCAAGGAGCCTATCTGGTCCCAAAATGTTCGCCAGCGTAGCGGAGGAGCTCCTCCCGGAAGCTTGGGTGGGCGATGGAGGCCATAGCCTGGGCCCGCTCCAGCAGGGACAGGCCGGTGAGGTTGACGACCCCGTACTCCGTCGCCACATACTGGATCATGGTACGGGGGGCGGAGACCACGCTGCCCGCCGGGATGCAGGGGACGATGTTGGACTTCAGTGTGCCGTCCTTCTTTTGGTGTGTGGAATTGAGGCAGATGAAGCCCTTTCCGCCCTTAGACCGGAAGGCACCCTCCAGGAAATCCAGCTGCCCGCCGATGCCGGAGAGCTGCCGGGCGCCGGCGCTCTCTGCGTTTTCCTGGCCCATAAGGTCCAGTTCCACACCGCCGTTGATGCTGATCACATTGCTCATCTGCCCGATGCGTTCCGGGGAGTGGACATAGTCCACATCGCTGGGGCGGAACAGTCCGGGCTCCCGGTCCAGCCAGTCATAGAGCTCCTGGGAGCCCATGGCCAGGTTCCAGGTTGCATATCCCCGGTCCACCTCCTTGCGGCTGTTGGTCAGCTTTCCCTTCTGGAACAGGCGCAGAAAAGCGTCGCTGATGGTTCCGGTGTGACAGCCCAGATCCTTGATGTCGGAGTCGGCCAGCATACTTGCTACCGCAAAGGGGACGCTTCCCACCCCCAGGGAGAGGACCGCTCCGTCCGGAATCTCCTGGGCCACCAGCTGGGCGATCCTGAGATCAGTGGGGCTGGGGTCCCGGTAGGTGCGCAGGGGCAGGGGTTCATGCTCACCCTCCACGATATAATCCGCCTCCGAGAGATGGACGCGGTGGCTGCCGTCCACCCCTTGCAGCCGGGGCAGGCGCTCGTTGATCTCAAAGACCACCGTGCGGGCGGACTGGAAGATGGTACGCCAGGCGTAGTTGGAGATGCCCAGGCCGCAGTAGCCCTGGTCATCCGGCAGAGAGACGGGGACAAATGCCGTGTCGCAGCGGATGTGCCGGTCCCGGTAGAGGCAGGGCAGGGAGCGCAGGATCATGGGCAGGAACTGGACCAGGCCACGGGCCTGCAGCTTCCGCTCGTAATCCCCCAGGTGCCAGCTGTAATAGTGGAAGGAGATCTGCTCCGGGTCGCACTCCACCACCTCGATCCTGGGGCGGATGACCAGTCCGCCGCGGATCTTCACGTCTGTCAGCCGGCCTTTCCGGGCGGCCAGCGCCCTGTCCATCAACTCCGGATATCCGCCGCCGAAGCCGTAGTCTACCCAGTCACCGGAGCGGACCGCCCTCTCCGCGGCCACCTCCGGTGTCACAAATTTGCTCCTGTCAAGCTCCATATTGACCTTGTCCTCCGTTTCTGTCTCTGTGTGGTGCGGCCCGATAGAGATCCGCCGGTGATTTGCTATGTCCCATATAGTACACAGAAATGCGGACTCTGTAAATAGAAATGAGCATAAGAAATATCTCCGGAAACAGAAAGCGCTCTGGAGAGAGGAGGCCCGCTCAGGAACACAAAATGGGATCGGGAGAAATTTTTAAAAAGGGGTTGACAAATTTGCACCAATGTATTATTGTACTAATTGCTTAATACAATAATACGAACAGAAAGGAGCACAGACATGCAATGGCAGCTGGAAGGCGACCGGCCCATCTATCAGCAGCTGGTGGACCAGATCATGATGCAGATCGTCAGCGGGCAGCGGAAGGCGGGGGACAAGGTCCCTGCCGTGCGGGAGCTGGCGGCGGAAGCCGGGGTAAATCCCAACACCATGCAGCGGGCGCTGGCCGATCTGGAGCGCCAGGGCCTTCTGTACACCAATCGGACCAGCGGACGGTATGTGACGGAGGATGAGGAAATGATCACAAAGATCAGGGAACGGATCGCGGAGGAGCGGATCTGTGCCTTTTTGGAGAGCATGTCCCAGCTGGGCTTCACCCAGGAGCAGGTCCTGGGGCTGATCCAGCGGGAGAGAGAGGAGAAGAACGCATGAGACAAGACAACGATTTGGTGGTCTGTCAGGGACTGACCAAGCGGTTCGGCCGCCAGACGGCCTTGGACCGTCTGGACCTGAATTTGCCCAGGGGCAAATTCATCGGCCTTCTGGGCCCCAACGGGAGTGGAAAGACCACCATGATCAAGCTGATCAACGGGCTGCTGACTCCCACCGAGGGGACCGTTCTGGTGGACGGACAGGCGCCGGGGACCTACACTCACAGCATCATCAGCTATCTGCCGGACCGCCCCTACCTCAGCGACTGGATGCGGGTGTCCGACCTGCTGGCCTTTTTTTCCGACTTTTACAAGGATTTTGACCAGGTGAAGGCGGACGAGATGCTCAAGGACCTGAAGATCGGCCCGGGGCAGAGACTGAAGGTGCTCTCCAAGGGCACCAAGGAGAAGGTGCAGTTGATCCTGACTATGAGCCGGAAAGCCCAGCTCTATGTGCTGGATGAGCCCATCGCCGGGGTGGACCCGGCGGCTCGGGACTACATCCTGGGCACTATATTGTCCAATTACAGCGAGGAGGCCAGTGTCCTGCTCTCCACCCACCTGATCGCCGACATCGAGCGGGTGCTGGACGAGGTGGTCTTTATCCGGGAGGGCGTCATGGTCCTGCACAAGGACGTGGACGCCATCCGGGAGGAGACGGGCAAGTCGGTGGATACTCTGTTCCGGGAGGTGTTCGCATGCTGAGCAAACTGATTCGATACGAGTGGAAGGCGGTCGCGCGGGTGTGTATCCCCATGTATGGCGGCCTGATCCTGGCGGCGATGCTGACCCACTTCCTGCTGGGGAACCTGGAGCGGTTCAGCTCCACGCTCTATGATATCATCACTATGGCGATGAGCACCCTGTGCTTCGGCCTCTTTATGGCTGCCTTCGTGCTGACCCTGATCATCCAGATCCAGCGCTTTTCCAAAAATCTGCTGGGGGACGAGGGATACCTGATGTTCACCCTGCCCGCCAGTGTGTCCCAGCATATCACTGCCAAGCTGGTTGTGGCGGTGCTGCTGGACGTGCTTTCTGTGGCGGCCGCCATCCTGGCCGTGCTGGCCCTGGCGCTGGACGGCACCATGTGGCTCGACCTGCCCGGTGATTTTTTTGACATGATCGTATATGTGGACTGGAGCGACTGGCTGCTCCTCCTGGAGGTGCTCATCCTGTGTCTGGCCGCCGGCGCCGTGGGCATGCTGCACATCTATGCCAGCATTGCGGTGGGCCACCTGGCCCGGAAGCACCGTACCCTGGCAGCCTTCGGCGCCTATTTTGGCTTTGCAGTGGCGCTGAATATCCTCTTTACCGGTATGCTGGAGATCTTCGTCTCCTCCCCCTGGATGGCGGAGATCGGCCGCTGGTTTATGGAGCTGAAGGGGGATACGGGGGGACACCTGCTCATGTGGCTGCTGATCCTGGGCATCGCGGTGCTGGGTGCCGGGTTCTTTGTTCTGACCCGGTATCTCCTGAAAAACCATCTGAACCTGGAATAAGGGATGCCGGACCGTTTTCAAGGGGGGCGCCGCGGACTGCGCGGCGCCCCCCTCTTTTTTGCGGGCAGGCGGGGCATAGGACGGGCCCGCAGCTCATAATCTGAGGGCAGGAAGAACATCCCCTGGAAGGAGGTCCGAGCATGGAGACCAGGATCGCGGAGCTGCGGTACAAGGAGGTCATCAGCGTCACCGACGGCAGCCGGTTTGGATATGTGGGGGACATGGAGGTGGACCTGGAGAGCGGGCAGGTCCGGGCCCTGGTGGTGCCGGGGCGGCTGCGGCTGTTCGGCCTGCTGGGCCGGGAGGAGGACCGCTATATCCCCTGGGACCGGGTGCGGCGGTTTGGGGAGGACATCATCCTGGTGGAGCAGGAGCCCCAGCCTCGGGCACTGCGCCGCCGCCGGTGAGAGAGGCGCGGAACGGGAAAGGCCCGCCGGTCACAGACCGGCGGGCCTTTCCCTATGAGGGGAACAAAAAGGGGGGAGGTCAGCGAGCAAGATCCTCACAGAAGTTCATGAGGATCTGGGCCACTTCGGCCCGGGTGGCGGTGCCGGCGGGGTCCAGATAGCCTCCGGGTCTGCCGGAGATCAGGCCCTCGGACACGGCCCAGCCCATGGAGTCGGCCGCCCAGACGGCGACGCTGTCCCGGTCGGCGTAACCGCTCAGGCTGACGGAGGCGCTGGTGTCATAGCCCTTGTATCTGGCGTAGCCATAGAGGATCAGGGACAGCTGCTCCCGGGTCACCGGGGCATCAGGAGCGAAGGAATTTTCACCCATGCCGGCCACGATGCCCTGGGCCGCGGTCCAGTTCACCGCATCGGCGTACCATGCGCCGGCGGCCACATCGGAGAAGGTGGCCGCGCCGGAGACAGCGGGCTTGTCCTCCATGGCATAGAGGATCTGGGACAGCATGGCACGGGTCAGTGTGCCGTTGGGGGAGAAGCGGGAGCCATCGGTGCCCGACATGATGCCGTTTTCGGCCACGTAGGCCACTGCATCATAGTACCAGTCGTCCTCTGCCACATCGGAGAAGAGGGGCTGTTCCTCCTCCTGCTCCAGAGCCGTAAAGACGGCCTCTACCGTGACCTTGGAGGCGGGCATGGTGAAGGTGAACCTGCCGTCGCCCTTGTCCTTGAGCTTGATGGAGTCCCCGTCCTTGTCGGTGACGGTCAGATCATCCAGTTCATAGCCGTCATCGGGCTTGACAGTGATGGTCACAGTATCGCCCTTGGAGGCACTCTTGGGGGAGACAGTGACGTCGCCGTGGCGGCTGCTGTCCACGCTGACCGTGTAGGTGGCGGAGCCGCTGGAGCCGCCGCCGGAAGAGCGGCGGGAGATGGTATAGGAACCGTTACCGTGATCCGTCAGACGGTACCCGGAGGCGGCCACCAGAGTGGGCAGGGTATCGACGTCCTCACCCTTGACCAGGGTAAAGGTCTTACTGCCCTGAATGGTGACCGTGCCCAGGCCATCCTTCAGCACGGTGATAGTGCCTCCGTCAGCAACCGCGTCGATAGCGTCCTGAAGATCAGCGTAACCCACATCTTCCACCTGGGCCGCTGCCTCGTTGGTCAGAGAGAAGGTGAAGGGGCTGAAGCCGTGGCGGGTGCTGAAGGTGAGATTGGCTCCCTCATCCGCCTCCGCGGTGTAAAAATAGGTCCTGCCGTTAGAGGCCTGATGCTTGATATAGATGGTCTTGCTGGCAAAGTCGTCGGGCAGGGTTAGGGTGACATGAGCGGTTCCAGTGATGTTCAGATCCTCCTGGGGGATCTCCTTGACCACCACGGAGTTGCCCTGGTTGATATCGCCTGCGGTGCTGGCGGTGGAGGCCACCACCTGTCCCTTGGGCGAGATGTCCAGGGTGACGGAGTTAATACTGCCGTCCGTACCGGTCAGAGCGTCTACTGTGGTGACCTGCAGATAGGTCTGAGTATAGAGGACAATCTCCTCGCTCCCAAGTTCGGACTGTCCTTTTTGTAGCAGTTCGTCCTTTTCTGCGCTGTCGGCCAGCTGGCCGGCCTGTTCCTGGGCTGCCTGAGACAGGGCGGAGCCTGCGTTCACAGTGCCGGCCGCCTCGTTTACGGCCTCCTTGACCTCATCATTCAGGCCGTCAGGCAACTGGTCCACAGTCTCGGTAGGCTCGGTGCTGGGGAGAACGTCTACGTCCGCCCCGGTGACGGTGACAGTGCAGGAGGCGCGGTAAGCGCCAGCAGAAGCAGTGATGATGGCCTCACCGGCGGCCACGGCGGTGACGGTGCCGTCTTGAGCCACAGTGGCAACGGCCTCGTCGCTGCTGGTCCAGGTCACCGTCTGGTCTGCATTGGAAGGGGAGACGGTGGCAGTCAGGGCAGTGCTGCCGCCGCTGACGAGTGTCAGGGCGGAGCGGTCCAGGGAGATGCCGTCCACACCGGCGTAGCTGACTGTGACGGAGCAGGTCAGTGATTTTCCGTTTACCTCAGCGGTGATGGTAGCCGTCCCGGGAGCCGCAGCGGTCACAGTGCCGTTGTCCACGGCGGCCACAGCCTCATTGTCGCTGGACCAGGACACAGCGGAAGCAGGCACAGCGCCCCAGGGCTCGGCATTGACAGACAGGACAGCCTCGCCGCCCTTGGTCAGGGCGAGGGTCTGCTGGCTCAGGGCCAGCGTGCCCACCATGTACTGGTAGCCATCCTGATTGCTGGCTACGGCATCCTTGCCGCTGACAAGATAACTGGTAGGATCGGCGGTGAAATAGCCGCCGGAGATGCTCAGGCCATGGGCGGTCCCGGTCTGGATATCGCCCTGGAAAGAGCCGCCGAAAATGTTCAGAGCCGCATGTGCGGAGTTGGCCATGATCACAGCGGGGGGGAAGGTATTCCGTTCGGTCCCCTCGGCGGGAGTGACGGCGTAGGTGCCGCCGGTGATGCTGAGGGAGCTGGTGCCGCCGACGGAGGAGGAATAAGCCACATAAACGGCCCTGGAATTCCCGGCGACGGACACGGAGACATCTCCGCCCATTTCGCCGATCATGCCGTAGTTGGTGATGCCATAGCGGGCTGCGGGGTTGGGCTGTCCAGCGATAAGATATCCGTCATCGCTGCTTCCAATGGCTCGGAAGGCGCCGCCTGTGATGGAGTCGATGGTGCCGTAGTTCTGGAGCACATTGTTGCCGCCCCAGAAGTGCTGCTCCTGGTTGTCCATGGTAAAAGTGCCTCCGGTGATCGTGCCGATTTTGCCGTTGGGTTCATTTTTCAGCACATTGGCAGCGCCGGTAAAGGTGCCACCGGAGATCAGTTTGATCTCCCCAGGATGCGGATCAGCGGAATCATCCACTCCGTTTCGGATCACACTGGAGAGGTTTCCGAGGGCTTTGGAAGTGCCATCACCGGTGGTGAAGGTGCCCCCGGAGATCTCCTCGATGACACCGCCGTTGACCACAGTGTACCAGGAATTAGCGGCGGTGCCGCCGGAGACGGGATATTGAGTCTCCTTGCTGCGGGTGAACATACCGCCGGAGATCTCGGTAATGGTGCCGTAGTTGTACAGAGCTGCCTTGCCATGGGTGACCACATCCACCACACCGCCGCCGGCGCTGTCCAGAATGGTCAGGGCGCCCTGATTGACGATGGTGTGGCTGGACACATTGGTCAGGGCTTGGCCGTTCAGGTCCAGGGTGAGGGTGCTGTTTTCAGAAATCACCACATCCTCAGAAAGGTCGTGGAGCAGCTTCACGCTGGTCTCACCGGCTTTCAGCGCTTCGGAGATAGTGGCATAGCTGCCTATGCTTCCCTCCACGTTGTCGGTAGACACCTCGCCCTTGGTGACCAGTGTGCCCAGCTCGGTGGATGCGTCATAGTTGAAGGTGACCTCACGCCCCTCATCCGACATGCCGTAGACATAGGTCCCGGTGTAACCGCTGGTGGCGGTGACAGTCACATTGGACAGGGTACAGTCGGTGGGATAGTTGTAAGCGTTGCTGCGGTTACCCACCACCAGAGCCGCCATGGGGACCTCGTTGCCGCTGCCCCAGTTGCCATCCAGGTACTTGTCTTTTCCATCGATGTAAGTGGCGTTCAGCTGGATGTCGGTGTTGGAGATCTTGGCGGTCCCGCCCCGGACTAAAACACCCTGCCGTCCACCAATGACAGTGCAGCTGTCCATGGTCAGCTTACCGGGGATATTGATCATCACCGGGCAGGAATCGCCTTTGCTCAATTCGGAGGGGAGTCTGGCCTGGAAGGTGGAGTCTTTCAGGTCAATAACGACATCATAGTTATCTGTCTGGCCTGCATTGGTAGCCACCGCATACACATCGGCAGTGATGGTGGAATCGATGACCGTAACTTTGGCTGCATTTCCCTGGGGATACAGTGCACTGCCTGTGCAGTCATATGTCACATTATCGAGTTTAATAGAGGAACCGCTCTGGATATTGAAAGCAGTTACTGTGGGATTCTCCAGAGGTTTGGAAACAAGATTGCCATTCTGGATGGTAAGTGATTTCCCATCAGCCAGCAAGATAGAAGTGTTGTTTGTCAGGGTCAGGGTGTTCTTGCCCAAATCGATGGTAAGAGTTTTGACACCCTCGGGGAAGGAGAAAGATATCTCTGCGTTATCCGTGAGCGTGATCGTGTCGTCATTCTCCGCAGCACTCAGAGCGGCGTCCAGCGTCTCGTACTCAGTGGTACCGATCACGGCCACCTTGGCGGCACCAGCATAGAGTTGAGTGTCATCCGTCGGAAGAACGACCGGATTTTCGTCTCCGGGCAGGCTGGGGGCGTCTCCAGCATCCGGGCCGTCTCCGGGCAGGGTGGGATCATTCCCCTCGTCCGGGCCGTCCCCAGGCAGGGTGGGATCATTCCCCTCGTCCGGGCCGTCCCCGGGCAGGGGGGGATCGTCCCCCTCGTTTGGGCCGTCCCCGGGAAGCGGATCGTCCCCGCCGCCTCCGGTGTTCCCCAGATCGGGGTCCTCCTGCACCTGCCCCGCGGGCTGACTGCCGGTGTCCGCACCGTCAGCCAGTGCTGTGACAGGGAGCAGAGACAGTGCCATGGCCATCGTCATCACGATGGCCAAAAGCCGTTTTTTCATGCATAACACTCCTTTACAAAAAATAGGGTCTGCTGTATGAATAAGCGGATGATACCGCTGATTCAATAAAACGAAATATAAATTACGTCTATAATTAAAGCGCGTTTTAGTGGGAAACGCCTGCCATCTTCAATCTTGAAGATGGATCATGCCCATATGGGCATGATCATGAAATTTGGCGTTCTATTTTTTAAAAGAAGAAAAGCATCTCAAGCTGATCTCCTGGTTCCCGATACATGAGCAATAATATTCAAAATAATTATTATGTTATTTTTGGGATAAGTATAGCACAAGTGCGGACTGTTTTCAAGGGAACTCTTCTTTTTTGCTTTTGCGAAATTTGAAGAAATTTCCTGAAGGGCAGGGCAGAGACAGAAAAGGGGAGCTGCCCGCTCACTTTTTTCAAAAAATACTTGTATTCGGCGGAAAACTGTGATATACTACCAGCGCATTATGCCTGGGAGTGCTGATTTTCCGCCCAGTGCCCGGCCTCGGCCGGGTTGGCGGGGAATATGAGGCGCCCGGAAAGATCAAACTGAATTTTAGGAGGAAACAAGAATCATGGCAGTCGTATCTATGAAGCAGCTGCTGGAGGCCGGCGTGCACTTCGGCCACCAGACCCGTCGTTGGAACCCCAAGATGGCCGCTTACATCTACACCGAGCGCAACGGCATCTATATCATCGACCTGCAGAAGACCGTGAAGAAACTGGAGGAGGCCTACAACTTCGTCCGTGAGCTGGGCGAGAAGGGCGAGACCCTGCTCTTCGTGGGCACCAAGAAGCAGGCCCAGGAGGCTATCAAGGAAGAGGCTTCCCGCGTGGGCATGTACTATGTGAACGCCCGCTGGCTGGGCGGCATGCTCACCAACTTCAAGACCATGCGGGGCCGTGTGGACCGCCTGAATCAGCTCAAGCGGATGCAGGAGGACGGCACCTTCGACATGCTGCCTAAGAAGGAAGTCATGAAGCACCTGGGCGAGATCGCCAAGCTGGAGAAGTACCTGGGCGGCGTCACTGAGATGAAGAAGCTGCCCGGCGCCCTGTTCGTGGTGGACCCCCGCAAGGAGCGCAACGCCATCAACGAGGCCCGCAAGCTGAACATCCCCATCGTCGCTATCGTGGACACCAACTGCGACCCCGATGAGATCGACTACGTCATCCCCGGCAACGACGATGCCATCCGCGCCATCAAGCTGATCTCCTCCGTCATGGCCAACGCCATCCAGGAGGGCAAGCAGGGCCAGGATGAGGCCCCCGCTGCTGAGGAGGCCGCTCCCGCCGCCGCGGAGCAGTAAGCCTTGACCCAAAGCGCCCGCCCGACGGACGGGCGGGCGCTCTCTTTCTGTATTCCAGAGAAAAAACGATCATATTTTATGGAGGTAATACAAATGGCTTTTACCGCGAAAGACGTACAGGCCCTGCGCGAGATGACTGGCGTGGGCATGATGGACTGCAAGAAGGCGCTGACCGCCGCTGACGGCGACAAGGACAAGGCTATCGAGTGGCTGCGTGAGAAGGGCCTTGCCGCCCAGACCAAGAAGGCCGGCAAGGTGGCCGCCGAGGGCGTCTCCTACGCCATCGTCAATGAGGCTGGCGTGGGCGTCGTGGTGGAGGTCAACTCCCAGACCGACTTCGTGGCCAAGAACGAGGTGTTCCAGGGCTTTGTCAAGGACGTGGCCTCCGTCATCGCCGCCGAGGACCCCGCCGATGTGGCCGCACTCCAGGAGATGACCTACCCCGGCACCGACCGCACCATCGCCTCCGTCACCGCCGACAAGGTGCTCTCCATCGGGGAGAACATCCAGATCCGCCGCTTCGTCCGCTATGCCGAGGGCGTCAATGTGCCCTATATCCACATGGGCGGCAAGGTCGGCGTGCTGGTGAACCTGGCCGTGGAGGGCATCGCTGACATGGCCAAGGTCGTCGAGGTGGGCAAGGATGTGGCCATGCAGATCTGCGCCATGAACCCCACTTTCCTGGACAAGAGCGACGTGGATCAGGCCACCCTGGACAAGGAGAAGGAGATCCTGATGGTCCAGGCCAAGGAGGACCCCAAGAACGCCAGCAAGCCCGAGAATATCATCGAGAAGATGGTCATGGGCCGCATTGGCAAGTATTACGAGGAGAACTGCCTGCTCCAGCAGGCCTTCGTCAAGGAGAATAAGATCTCCGTGGAGAAGCACGTGGCTGAGGTGGCCAAGCAGCTGGGCGGCAAGATCACCGTCAAGGCCTTCACCCGCTTCCAGACCGGCGAGGGTATCGAGAAGAAAGAGGACGACTTCGCCGCCGAGGTCGCCAGCATGATTAAGTAAGACCGCTTTACAGCGCCTGACAGATAACTTGATGGAGAGAGCCCGAGGCAACGAGAGTTGCCTCGGGCTCTCTTTTAGTTTTTCCACAATAGAAGATCCCCCGCCGCAGAATTCGGCAGGGGATCAAAAGGACATCAGGCATCCAGCAGACCGGACTGGACCAAGAAGTCGTGGGCGACGGTCTCCACCTCCTCGCCCGCCACGTCCACCCGATAGGTGAGCTCACTCATCAGTTCGTCGGTGAACTGCTCGTTGAGGAGCTGGATGGTCTCCTTGAGGCCGGGAGCATCCTCCGCGAAGCGTTCGAATACGTCGCTGCGGGCCAGAATGGTGCCGTAGTAGTCGGGGAAGAAGTGCTGGTCGTCGTCCAGAAGAGTCAGATTGGCCCGTTTGTTTAGGCCGTCGGTGGCGTAGACCACCATCACATCGTAGGCGCCCTGCTCGATCAGGGTGTACTTCATCATAATGTCCACCGGGTTGGCCACCTGGAAGTTCAGGCCGTAGGTCTCCACCATGGGACCGAACTTCATGTTGCCCGCGTCGGTGAAGAAGTCCTGCTCAGCGCAGAAGCGCAGCTCTCCGGCGATGGGCACCAGGTCGCTGATGGTCTCCGGGTGGTAGGTATCCACCACCTCCTGAGTGACACCGATGACGTAGGTGTTGTTGACACCGATCTTGCCCAGCAGCTGGAGGTCGTACTCCTCATTCATCTTCTCGTTGACAAAGTCGTAGAGGGTCTGTCCCTCTGGGATATCGGTGGTGTCCAGCCCCATGATGGTGGTAAGGAGGGTGCCGTCCCACGTGTACATCAGATCGCAGGAGTGATTGGCGGCGGTGAGGGCGTTGAAGTTGTTCACCGCGGTCATCTCGTCCTGGATGGTGACAGGGATGCCATGGCGGTCCTCCACCAACTGCTTGATCATGCTGTTGACCAGCTGTACCTCGGAGAACTGGCCCTCATAGAGGAGCAGGCCGGCGGTGCTCTTGGGCAGGAAGGCGTACACGCACAGGGCCAGGGCCGCCGCACAGGAGAGGACGGCAGCTCCCCGGGCGGCCATCCTGCGGCCCCTGGGGCGCTGGCTGTCCCGGCTGTTGAGATACCGCTCCGCCATGCCCATCAGCAGGTCCAGAACCAGGGCCGCCGCCATGAGTACGCCGGTGCCGCCCAGGATGGCCTGCATGTCCTCCTGGCGGATGCCGGTGGTGATGACGCTGCCCAAGCCTCCGCCGCCCACAAAGGAGGCAAAGACCGCGGTGCCGATGGCGTTGACTGCGGCAATGCGGATGCCGGTGAAGATGATGGGGGCGGCGATGGGGATCTCCACATGGACGAGGCGGTAGGTACGGGTCATGCCCATGCCCCTGCCCGCCTCGATCAGGTGCTCAGGCACTTGGTCCAGCCCCAGGCAGGTGTTGCGGACGATGGGCAGCAGGGAGTAGAGGGCCAGACCCACGATGACAGTGGGCTTGCCCGGACCGATGAACACCATGATGATGCCCAGCAGTGCCAAGGCGGGGGTGGTTTGGATCAGGTCCACCACTCGGAGGACGATCTTCCGGGCAGCAGGATAAAAGTGGCAGAGGATGCCAAGGGGAACACCCGCCAGGACGGCGAAGATGAGGGCGGCGACCACCAGAGACAGGTGCTCTAAGATCATGGAAGCGGTCATACCTTATCCCCTCCCTTCCGCATCCCCTTGGGGACCACCTGACGCTGGACCAGATCCACCAGAGAGCCCAGCACGAAAGCCAGGAGGGCGGCGGGGATGGCCCCCATCAGGATGAGGCCGTTGTCATTGGAGCTGATCCCGGAGTAGATGAAGTCCCCCAGGCCGCCGCCGCCGATCATGGAGGCCAGTACCGCCCAGCTGACGGTGTAGACGGTGGACATGCGCAGCCCGCCGATGATGGTGGGCATGGCCAGGGGCAGCTCCACCCGAATCAGGCTCTGTATGGCGCTCATGCCGCAGCCACGGGCAGCCTCGATGTACTGCTGGTCCACGGATACCAAGCCGGCATAGGTGTTTTTCAGCACCGGGAAAGTGGCGTAGATGCCCAGGGCAACCAGTACCGTTGCGGTGCCCGCCCCCCAGGCCAGCACCAGCAGACCGATGAACACGATGCCCGGGATGGTGTTGAAGACGGACAAGACGGGCAGGACTACTCCGGAGAGCTTGGGCCGCCGGGACAGCAGGATGCCCAGCACAAGGCCCAGGGCAAAGCCGATGGCGACGGACACCAGGGTGAACAGAAGATGTTGGCCGATGGCCACAGGAAGTTTATCCCATCCCAATGTGTCTCACCCCCAAAGCTGTTCCGCCATAGCGGAGGTCATGCTGGTCTTGGTGATGATGCCGTCCACCTTTTCCTCCTCGTTCAGGACAATGAGGTAGGGGGCGCCGCTGGAGATCAGCAGGTCGAAGCAGTCCTTGGCGCTGTCCCCTGTGTGGACGGTGGGGGTGTTGCAGCGGATCAGGGGCTCGATGGTCTTGACCACATGGCCGGTGAGGCGGATGTCCGCAATGGACACGGTGCCCTGATAGCGGTCCTGGTCGTCCACCACGATCAGGGTGTCCACGTTGCGCCGTTGCATCTTGCTGACGCACTCGTTGACGCCCCGGCGGGCGGAAACGGTGGACACGCCGGAGCGCATGAAGTCGGCGGCGGTGAGCTCCTTCTGAGCGTGGGTGTCGATGAAATTGCCCAAAAAGTCCTGGATCTGTCCGCTGGCGGGGTGGGCCAGCATCTCTTCCGGAGGCGCCATCTGGACGATGTTGCCGTGGTCCATGAAGATAATGACGTCGGCCAGATCCAGAGCCTCCGCCATGTCGTGGGTGACGAAGATGAAGGTCTTGTGCAGCTTCTGCTGGAGGCCCTTCACCTCCTGCTGCAGGGAGCGGCGGGTCATGGGGTCCAGGGCGCTGAAGGGCTCATCCATCAGGACGATAGGAGGGGAGGCGGCCAGTGCCCGGAGGATGCCGATGCGCTGCTGTTGTCCGCCGGACATCTCCGAGGGGTACTTGTTGGCGTACTGCTCATAGGGCATCTCCACCATGGCGAGCATGTCGCGGACGATCTGGTCGCACTGCTCCTTGGAGTACTTCAGCAGCTTGGGCACCACGCAGATGTTTTGGGCCACCGTCATGTTGGGGAACAGGCCGATCTGCTGGATCACATAGCCGATGTGGCGGCGCAGCTCCACCTTGTCCTTGGAGGTGATGTCCTCCTCGTTCAGATAGATCTTTCCCGTGTCGGGCTGGATCAGACGGTTTATCATCTTCAGTGTGGTGGTCTTACCGCAGCCGGAGGGGCCGATGAGCACGGCGAACTGCCCCTCCTCAATTTCAAAACACAGATCGTTTAGGATCTTTTGGCTGCCGTAGGACAGGGATACATGGTCGAATCTTAACAAATGAGACCTCCTTTTCCGGTGTGGCCGGAGACCGGCCAGCGGGCCAACGAGAACGGCACCGGAGGGGCGCCCTTCAGGTATCAGGTGCGGGATGGAGGGGGAGAGCCCTCTGCTCCAGGTAGAAAATTGGGTAACATTACAACTTTATTATAGCAGTACCAGAAAAAACTGTCAAATAAACAAAATGTAAATATGGGTCGGATGACATAAATATGGAATTAAACTGGGAAATTAAGAAACTTTTTATAAAATCTTAACCATATCCCGGGCCTGTCCTTAAAAAACGTCTGGTACACTCGAACCAGCAAAGGAGGCGAGCGCATGAATCTGGAAATCATCCTGGTCAGGACGGTCCTGGTGCTGACCGCCGCGCTGTCGGTGGGGATCTCTCTGTGGGGCGGATACTATCTGCTGACGGGCCTGATGTCTTGGCGCAGGCCCATGGACTACGGCCGGCACCCCGCCGGCACCCGGTTCGCGGTGCTGATCGCGGCCAGAAACGAGGAACTGGTCATTGGTCCGCTGATCAACAGCCTGCTGGAGCAGGAGTATCCGGCGGAGCTGTATGACATCTATGTGATCCCCAACAACTGTACGGATAACACAGCGCTGGCCGCCCGACAGTTCGGGGCGGAGGTGCTGGAGTGCACCGTGCCGGTCCGGTCAAAGGGGGAGGTGCTCCGCTTTGCGGAGGAGCAGCTCTCCGGGCGGCACTATGACGCCTTCTGCGTCTTTGACGCGGACAATGTGGTGGACCGGTGCTTCCTGAAGGAGATGAACAATGCATATCGGGCCGGGGCCCGGGCGGCCCAGGGCTATCGGGACAGCAAAAATCCCTATGACAGCGCCATCTCGGGATGCTACTCCATCTACTACTGGATGATGGACCGCTTTCACAACCAGGGGAAAGCCGGACTGGGGCTGTCCGCCATGATCAACGGCACAGGCTTCATGGTGGCCGCCTCTACTCTGAAGAAGCTGGGGGGCTGGCGGACGGAGACCATCAGCGAGGACCTGGAGATGACCGCCCAGTGCGTGCTGGCGGACGTGCAGGTGGCTTGGGTGCCGCTGGCCGTCACCTATGACGAGCAGCCCCTGACTTACCGGGAGTCGGTAAAGCAGCGCAGGAGGTGGAGCAGTGGCACCATCCAGGTGGCGCGGCAGTACCTGCCACGGACCGGACGCCAGATGACAGCGGCCCCCCGGGGAGCGCTTCTGGACATAGGCATGACGATGCTGATCCCGGCCTATCAGCTGGTGGCGGTGGTCAATACGCTGGCCGCGGCCGCGGCGGCCGGCCTGAGCGGACGGCCCTTCACCTTCGCGGCAGGGGCGTTCTGCGGTGCGATCCTGCTGAACGTGGGACTGACGGCGGTGTTCGCCACCTTGAGCGGCGCCCTGGTGCTGACAGTGGAGAGAAAGTGGGACCGCCGCCTTTGGAAGAGCTTGCTGGTCTATTGGCTCTTCCTGCTGAGCTGGCTCCCCATCACCATCGGGAGCTTTTTCAAGCAGACTACGGTCTGGGAGGAGATCCGGCACACCCGCAATGTGCTGCCGGAGCCGGTCCTGGCCCGGAAGTGGTGATACATGTGGAAAAAGGAGGACCGCCCATGCCCATGGGCGGTCCTCTCAGTTTGTGGGAAAAGCCCTCCTGCAAAAAGCTCCGGGGACCGATGGGCGGCACCAAATCGAAGCCAAACGCAGTGGATTCGATTTGGAACGGAGGAGCAAGGGAGCGGCAGAATGAGTGCGCGATGAGCTTTGCAATTGAAATGAAAAGGCTCGTGGCAAGCGATATGTCGCTTGCCACGAGCTGGCGCAGAAGGAGGGATTCGAACCCTCGCACGGTTTAACCCGTCTACTCCCTTAGCAGGGGAGCCCCTTATAGCCACTTGGGTACTTCTGCAACTATCAATAGCGCCTCGTCAGGAAAGAGGTGGCGGAGAGAGTGGGATTCGAACCCACGGCTCTTGCGAGTCACCGGTTTTCAAGACCGGCTCCTTAAACCACTCGGACATCTCTCCCTGTTGATCTCCAACTCAGAGGCGAATGAAAGCATACCATATTTTGAGCCGTATGTCAACCTTAAACTGCGTTTTTTGTGGGCTGTTTTTTCTGAGCCTCAAAACAGGGGCGGTCAGCCCGCCGGGCCCCGACTGAAAAGGCCCCTGGAAAAAACGGGCAGTGCATGTTCCGCAGGGCGCTTTCGGTTTTTGATATAATAAGAAGGACCCCGTCCAAATTCATATTTGGGACGGGGTTTTTGATGGAACTTCCCGATTCCCATTTGGTGCGGCTTGTTTATGCAGGGCGTTCTCTGCCGCATCGATCTGAATTGGGGCGATGAAAGAGGAGGAGCCGGAAAGCGTGGAATATGGATATGTTCGGGTGTCGGGAAAGAGTCAGAATGAGGAGAGGCAGCTCTATGCCATGGAGAAGGCGGGGATCGCCAGGGAGAGGCTTTACATCGACAAGCAGAGCGGGAAGGATTTCAACCGCCCGGAATACCAGCGCCTGCTCCGCAAGCTGCGGGAGGGAGACGCGCTCTTTGTCCAGAGCATCGACAGGCTGGGGCGGAACTATGAGGAGATCCTGGAGCACTGGGGGCTGCTGACCCGGAAAAAGAAGGTGGATATCGTGGTATTGGACTTTCCTCTCCTGGACACCAGGGGGAGGGGAGAGGACCAGAGCCTCACCGGGAAATTCCTGGCCGACATGGTGCTGCAGATACTGGCCTATGTGGCACAGAAAGAGCGGGAAAACATACGTCAGAGACAGGCGGAGGGCATCGCCGTGGCGAAGGCCAGCGGGAAGCGCTGGGGGAGAAAAAAGAAAAACTTACCTCCTGATTTCCCGGCACTCTACACGGCCTGGAAAAATGGGGAGATAAGTGAGGGGCAGCTTCTGGAAGTCTGCGGAATGAAGCGCAGCACGCTGTATAAACGTCTGCAGGAGAAGAGGGCGTGCCAGAGGGAGTAGGAAGAAAAGTCCCAAAAAGTGTACTCAGATAGACTTCTGTCTGCTCCTGGGTCTCTGTTATGTACTTCGGCATTCCGGCGGAAAAGTTAAGTATTACAGAGAGAAAAGATTTTTTTCTTTCGTCTATCTGAGTACACTTTTCTGGACTTGGAAAAGCCTTGGGCGTTTGGAGGGAAGAGCATGCTGGTGTTGGGAGTGCGCTCCGGCGAATACATCACCATCGGACAGGATATCGTGATCCAGGTCGTCAAGGCCGGTGAAGTGACGCGGCTCGCCGTTCAGGCGCCCAGGGAGTGCCCTGTGGTGCGGGGAAAGCTGGTGGAGTCCAGCGGCGGGGCGCCCGACTGCATCCGTAAGCTGCGCCAGAAGAAGACACCTCCCCATACATCAAGATTCAAACAGGACCGGGACGAGACCGGGGCCCTGTCTGAATAGTACCATCCACCCCTGCGGACCGGAGGGAAGGAACCGTCCGGGAATATCAAAAATAAAGGAGAAATCACTATGCGTATTCAGCACAACATCATGGCGATGAACGCCTACCGCAACTACAGCAACAACACCAGCGCCCTGTCCAAGAACCTGGAGAAGCTGTCTTCCGGCTATAAGATCAACCGGGCCGGCGACGACGCCGCGGGTCTGGCCATTTCCGAGAAGATGCGCGCCCAGATCACCGGCCTGGACAAGGCCCAGGACAACGCCAAGGACGGTATCTCCCTGGTGCAGACCGCCGAGGGCGCCCTCACCGAGGTCCACGACATGCTCAACCGCATGTACGAGCTGGCCGAGCAGTCCGCCAACGGCACCTATGAGGACGCCACCGACCGCAATCAGCTCCAGAAGGAGGTCGACCAGCTCAAGAGCGAGATCGACCGCATCGCCGACTCCGCCAACTTCAACGGCATCAAGCTGCTGGACGGCTCCATGAAGGACGGCACCACGGTGGCTATCGATGCAGGCAGCGTCACTGGTAAAGTGAATGGCCAGGCTATCACCGCTGCTAGCGGAACGGCCAACCTGTCTGGTAACTTCCAGGCGGGTGACACCGTCACCATCAACGGCGTTACCTATACCTGGGCGAGCCAGGCCACAGGCGCTGACGGCAAGACCTTTAAGGATTTCGACGCTCTGAAGTCTGCTGCCAAGGTAAACGGCGTGACCATCGGCGGTACTGCCTCCAAGGCCACCTTCTCCAAGGCGGGCAAGGATCTGACCCTCCAGATCGGCGACACCAGCGAGACGTTCAACCAGCTGGAGGTCTCCATCAACGACTGCCATGTGGCCGCGTTGAATCTCACCGACATGAATATCTCCGACCAGGACAGCGCCGCCGAGGCTCTGAACATGATCAAGAGTGCCATCAACTATGTCTCCGACGTCCGCGGCACCCTGGGCGCCACCCAGAACCGTCTGGACCACACCATCAACAACCTGTCCGTCATGCAGGAGAACATCCAGGATGCCGAGTCCACCATCCGCGACACCGACGTGGCCGACGAGATGATGGCCTATACCAAGAACAACATTCTGATCCAGTCCGCCCAGGCCATGCTGGCCCAGGCGAACCAGGTGCCCCAGGGTGTGCTGCAGCTGCTGCAGTGATCCCGGGCAGTTGTTCTGGAACAGCGACCACAGGGGGCCGGGCTCAGTGCCCGGCCCCCGTTTTTTAGGCGCGGAGGGCGCTGGCCCCTCGCAGGAATACTTGCGGACCGTGAGGTTTTTCTATGGATACGATCAAAATCGCCCGCCGGCTGGCGGAGCTGGGACAGACGGCGGACGCCCAGCGGGCCTACACCCTGGCGCTCCAGGCGGCAGGATTGTCCCCGGAGGAGGAGCTGGAGGCCGCCAGCTATCTTCTCTTTTCCAAAGGCGACTACCGGGTGGCCTATACCAGCTTCCTGTCTCTTTACCGCCGGGGCCTTTTTCAAAAGGAACTGCTGGAGCTGATGACCCAGGCCTTCTACCTGCCCAATGTGGAAGCTCTCCGCAGGCAGTATGAGGAGAACTGCACACTGCTCTCCCGCTATCCCTATCTGTTTCGGAGAGACTTTCTTCCCTTTGAGGACCTGCCTATTCAATTTTACCCCTATGACGATGACGGCTATCTTCCCTTTGACTGGAAGAGCGGCCTTTTTTCCGACTATGTGAATTTCCATACTCCAGTGATCGACCGAAATTTTTTCCATGACCTCGAAAAGCCTGTACTGGCATCAGATGTGTACTCCCAGTATCAGCTGGAGTACCTGAACGACACGGTGCGCAAGAGTGAGTGGGTGGGCCGGGAGAATCATATCTACCTTCACTACACGGATTGGGGGACCTTCTGCGCCCATCTCCAGTGTCTGTCCTTCAAAAAATTGCTGAAGGAAGAGAAGCTTGTTTTCCTGATCGAGGACGAGCTTGCCCAATATCCCATCGATTTTCAGGCTCGG
Organism: Clostridium sp. DFI.5.61; assembly: GCF_024462915.1. Lineage (NCBI taxonomy): Bacteria > Bacillati > Bacillota > Clostridia > Eubacteriales > Clostridiaceae > Clostridium > Clostridium sp. DFI.5.61. Next base: position 57,442 of record NZ_JANGBZ010000005.1, on the reverse strand, counting down.
TTCCATATCGATTACAGCCGTTACCCGGTGCGCCCGGTGGGCATCCGGGAGGTGAACCGCCTGATCTGGCACACCCAGCTGGCGGCCCACAACGGCGGCGACTTCTTCAACGAGATCTTTTATGGGCACCCCAATCTTCTGGCCTATGAATCCGTTATTCTGGATGGTATCGACAACCTTTTGGACGAGATGCGCCGCCGGGTGCGCGAGCGTCGGCTGGAGACCGCCACCGACCGTCAGCTCCTCCAGATCAAACATCCCACTGACAAGGACCTGCTGGTTGCCTATTTTTTAAACCAGCAGGAAAGCAACAGCAGCCTCGATCCCGATTCCCGCATCACCCCGATCCTCTTCTTCCAGCCCCACTTTTATAATATTTCGTATGATATCTCAGTGGACACGAAGAGCAACAAGACCGTGCTCCACTCGGAGCAGTACGACCGCATCCGTTCCTCCGCTGTGTTCCAGAACTTCAAATACATCAAGACCTTCACCCCCATCCGCCGTCCCACCACCAGCTATGCCGCGACCATTCGCTTCATGGAGCCGCAAATTGAAAAAGAAGGGCGTATTGTGGCCGATGACCTGACCGCCCGCATGCTCAACCGCAGCTTTATGGTGGACCCCTGGGATCGACTCTACCGGGACAGCGTCCTGGTGCGCTTCGAGGACGGCAAGCTGAACCCCAAAGCCACCTTTACTGCCCTGGCGGAGTTCCTTGACCTCCCCTACACCCAGAGCATGACCTATTGCTCCGGGGCCAGCGGCATCGACCCGGAATCTCTGGCCGGAAATGCCCGCGGCTTTGACCCGGCTACGGTGTATCGGACCTATGATGAGTTTGCAAATGATGATGAGCGGGCATTTCTGGAATACTTCCTCCGCGATGTCTATGAAACCTATGGATATGATTTTCACTATTATAAGGGCGAGCCGGTCGATGAAGAGTGGGTGACGAAAAAAATATCCAGATTCACCACTCTCAACCGGTTTATCAGCCGTTCTTGGGAATCTCTATACCGGAATACTCATAATCAGAAAACTGGAGCTCCCTTGGATCAGGAAGAGATCGAACGGCGTATTCAGGATACCCTCTCCGGCCTGGATTCCAACCGGCTGCACGTTTCCAAGCTTCTGATGCGGGGACTGCGTTTTATCAATGAAGATGGTCAGCCCCTGAAAATGATGACGCCGCTCAAGCTGGACCCGGCCCTGCTGGAACAGCCGCTCTATCACTGAGGAGGACCACATGGAACACAAGGGAACCGTTTACTTTTTCACCGGCCTCTCCGGCGCGGGCAAGACCACCGTAGGCAGCCTCTTTTACCGGCGGCTCAAAAACACCAAGCCCAACGCGGTCTATCTGGACGGTGACGAGATCCGGGTGGCCTTCGGTGAGGATGTGGGCTACACCAACGACGAGCGCCTCCGATGGGCGGGGCGGATCTTCCGGGTGTGTAAGCTCCTCTCCGACCAAGGCATCGACGTGGTGTGCTGCTCCATCGCCATGTATCAGAGCGTCCGGGCCTGGAACCGGGCCAATATCCCCAATTACAAGGAGATCTATCTGAGGGTGAAGCCGGAGACCCTGCTGGCCCGGAACCAGAAGGGGCTCTACACCGGGGGGCACAATGTGGTGGGGGTGGACCTGCCCTTTGACGAGCCCCAGACCCCCGATCTGATCATTCAGAACGACGGAGAACGCACCCCTCTGGAGGCGGTGGAGGAGATCGAGCGGGTCCTGTATCCCAACATCGTCGAAAACCCCATCGATAACCGGGACTACTGGAACCGCTATTATCAGGACGGCCTCTGTCCCATGGACCCCTCCCCCTTTGCCCGGTATGCCGCCACTCTGGTGGAACCGGGACGGACCCTGGTGGACCTGGGCTGCGGCAACGGGCGGGACGCCCTCTACTTTGCCTCCCTGGGCCTCTCTGTCATCGCCATTGACCTGTCAGACACGGCCATTCAGACGCTGCGGGAGCGGGGCGGAGACAACCCGCGCTTCCTCTGCGGGGACTTTATCAACGCCCCCATCCACCGGCCTGCCAGCTATGACTATGCGTACAGCCGCTTTACCATCCACGCCATCAACCAGCAGCAGGAGCGGATGCTGCTGCTGGCCATGCACCGCGCGATCAAGCCCGGCGGAAAGTTTTTCATCGAGGTGCGGGGCGTCCATGATCCGCTGTACGGCAGGGGACAGCCCCAGGAGAAAAACGCGTTCTTCTACAACAATCATTACCGACGCTTCATCGTCATGGAGGAGCTGACCGCCTCTCTGCAGGAGGCGGGGTTCCGCGTGGAGTACGCACAGGAGCGGACCGGCTTCGCCCCCTACGGAAATGATGACCCGCCGGTGATACGGATCGTTGCTATCCGCAAGGAGATGAAAGCATGACCGTCCTGGCAGACCTCCACACCCACTCCACCGCGTCTGATGGGCAGTATGCGCCGGCGGCGCTGGTGGAAAAGGCTGCCGCCGCCGGCATCCAGGTGCTGGCGGTCACCGACCACGACACCATTGACGGCGCCGAGGAGGCGGTCCGGGCGGGCACGGCCCTGGGCCTTACAGTGTTGCGCGGCGTGGAGCTGGGGGCGGCCGAGGACCGGCACATGCACATACTCGGCCTGCACCTCGGCCCGGAGTGCCCCGCCCTGACAGCGCTCTGCCGCAAGCTGCGCGCCAGCCGGGACGAGCGGAAGTTCCGCATCGTGGACTTTCTCCGGGAAAAGGGTATGGATGTGTCCCTGGAGGAAGTGGAGGCGCTGGCAGGCGGCGGGGTCGTCGCCCGGCCTCACTTCGCCCAGGTGATGCTCCGGCGCGGGTATGTCACCTCCCTCCGGGAAGCATTCGACCGCTATCTGGATTCCGATGAATATCAGCGCATCGAACACTGGAAGGCCGGCGCCGCGGAGTGCATCGCCGCCGTCCACAGCGCCGGCGGCAGGGCCGTGCTGGCACACCCTTACCAGCTGGGCTATGCGGACGATCGATTGGAGGAGACCCTCCGCACCCTGCGGGAGAAGGGGCTCGACGGTTTGGAGTGCTTCTATCCCCGTCATACCCCGGGACAGACTGCCGCCTATCTGCGTCTTGCGGAAAAATATGGGCTCCATATCACAGCAGGCAGCGATTTCCACGGGGAAGCCGTCCGTCCGGACACCAGACTGACGCCCATTTCCCTCGAACTGGGGTGGCTGATTTAACAGCGGGGGAGGTAGACTTGACAAACACATCGCTTCCATCAGCGCAGGTAATATGAGACCGGGTTTGGCAAGAGCGCCAAACCCGGTCGTTTTTCAGCCATCCCAGCTTCCAGTATGTTCAAAATTCCTCTTTTTCCTTGAGAAAGACATAGTGATCGTGCCCGGAATGGGCGGCGTCATACCGGTAACCCAGATCCTGAAAGTCTTTCAGCTCCTCGCTCCGGCGGACGCCACGCTCTGCCATCCATCGGACCATCTGCCCCCGGGCCATCTTGCACAGCGTGCCCTTTTCCACCACCCGGCCGTCCTTACGCAGCTCGCCGAAGGTGCAGGTGAGCACCTCCACAGAGGGGGGCAGGTGGGGGAGCACCGCCCGGCTGTACTCCTGGGAGGCCAGGTCCACCACCAAGCCGGCCTCTCCGGCCAGCGCTCGGGCCAGCCTGTCTCCCCAGAAGGCGTACAGATCAGGGCAGCCGTTCACCGACAGACGGGCCTGCATCTCCAGGCGGTAGGGCGTCACGCCGTCGAAGGGGCGGAGCATGCCATAAAAGCCGGAGAGGATGCGCAGATGTTCCTGAAGATAGGTGAACTGGCCGGTCTCAAAGACACCGGGGGCCATGTACTGATACTGGATGCCCTGATAGGAGAGCAGGGCGGGGGTGAGGCCCTTCCCCAGCTCCATGCGGGCCAGCCGCTCCACATTCAGATCAGTGATGGCATCGCTGCACCGCCACAGCTGCTTCAGCTCCTGCCGGGACAGGGAACGCAGAGCGGAGAGCAGGCGCTCCGTCTCTGGGAGAAAGGCGGGCAGAGCCTGGGGAGAGAGCGTGTCGGTGTCGGTCCGCATCTTTTTGGCGGGGGAGATGAGGATCTTCATGTGCTCTCATCCTCCCACTGCCTCAGAACCGCCAGCTGTTCCGGGGTATGGAACCAGTGCTCCATCCCCTCCGCCGCAGTCAGGGAGCAGCGGAAGCGGCGGGCAAAGCGGTCCACTGTGTCCCGGGGCACCAGATGGTCCTTTTGGGCCCAGAGGATGCGGGTGGGGGTCTCCCAGCGGGAGACAGGGTGGGCGCGGACGTACTGGAGATAGGGCCAGGACAGGGTCTCACCGAACTCAGTGGAAATCTCTCCCTCGGCCTCCAGGCGTGACTCGGTCACCCCGGCCCAGGACATCATCTCCTGGATCAGGCGCTCCATGTCCAGCACCGGGGAGACGAAGAGGGCTCGGTCCAGGGGGCGGTCCTGAAAGGCCAGCAGGGAGAACCAGGCCCCCAGGCTGACGGCCCGGAGGGCCAGGCGGTTCCACTTCTGTCCGGACAGGGAGAGCAGGTCTCTCAACTCGGGGACAGCGTGCCAGGGGGTGAAGAGCTCCGGCCCGCCGGACCGTGCCCCGTGGCCGGGCAGGTCGATGGCCAGTACCTGCCAGCCCTTGGGGCAGACCACCTGGGCGAAGGACTCGGCCTCCTCCTTGCGGCCGCCCTTGCCGTGGAGGCAGAGCCAGACCTGAGGGGACGGGGAGCCGTAGAGGACAGCGGGGACGGAGGCGTGGTTCAGAGTCAGAGTCATGGTATCCATAAGGTTCCTCCCGCTCCCTGGGGAGCGATCTGTCGTAGGATGGCTGGGGAGGCGTCAGGGCTGGATGGCCACCTTGATGACGCCCTCCCGCCGGGACTCGAAGAGCTGGTAGGCCGCGTCGATGTCCTTGAGAGGGTAGGTGTGGGTGATGAGGGAAGTGGTGTCCAGCTTCCCGGCGGCGATCAGGTCCAGGGTCTGGGCACAGTTGCAACCATCCACCCCGCCGGTCTTGAAGGTGAGATTCTTGCCGTACATGTCGGGCAGAGGGAGCAGCTGCGGCCGGTCGTAAAGGGCCACCACCGTCACCACCGCATTGGGCCTGGCGCACTCCCAGGCCAGACGGAAGGTGTCCTCGCTGCCCGCTACCTCCAGCACTACATCCGCCCCTCTATGGGCGCTGTGGGCCAGGACCGCCTCCCGGAGCCCCTCCGGCTCCAGTGCCAGCACCTGAGGATAGTGGGCACGGACGAAAGCCAGGCGCTGGGGGTCCCGCTCACAGACGATGACCCGCCTGGGGTTTTCCAGCAGGACGCACTGGAGAGTGCACAGGCCGGTGGGGCCGGCGCCCAGGACGAGCACCGTGTCCTCCGGTGAGATCTGGGAGATCTGAGCGGCCCAGTATCCGGTGGCCAGGATGTCCCCCACGAACAGGGCCTGCCGGTCCGTTACGGCGTGAGGGATCTTGGTCAGCCCCTGGTCGGCATAGGGGACCCGGACATACTCCGCCTGCCCGCCGTCGATGCGGCAGCCAAGGGCCCAGCCGCCGCTGGGATCGGTGCAGTTGTTGACCCAGCCGTGTCGGCAGAAAAAGCAGGAGCCGCAGAAGGTCTCCACATTGACGGCCACCCGGTCTCCGGGGCGGAGGGTACGGACGTCCGGGCCTGTCTCCTCCACCACGCCTACCATCTCGTGTCCCACCGTGACGCTGGGTACCGCCCGGGGAACAGAGCCGTGCTTGATGTGCAGATCGCTGGTGCAGATGCTGGCCAGCGTGACCCGGACGACCGCGTCCCCGGGGTCCAGCAGGACCGGCTTTGGCTTGTCCAGCAGGGCGAATTTCCCCCGCTCCAGATAGGTGTAGGCGAGCATGGATCAGACCTCCTGTGTTTTGAGATGGATGAAGGCGGCGCCGGATCGGAGAGAAGGTGCCGGTGCCCATGTCACACAGCGCGCCGGAACCCAGGGCGCGCCCTAACAGCGCCGCCCGGCCTGCCCATTATACCTCAGGAAGAGAAAAACAGCAACTCGGGAAGTTAGGGGGAGCGGCAGGGGACATGTGATGATAAAACCTGAGAGGAACTAAGGCCGTCAGGCAGTTTGGTCAAATGTCCTGATAGTTTGTTCCCTGAAAAAGCTGCAGTAATCTGCAGACTCCCCAAGGAATTTCATCCTGATAGGACAGAGAGGCTTCTGACTGCTCCTGCGCTAGTTTTATGATGGTGCTGTCTGTTGCTTCGAGTTCATTTCCGTTTGGATCTAAAAGCTCTCCCAATAACAGCACTCCGTGCGGCCCGCAGAGTTCCTCTTTAAATTTCAAGGCGTCAATAGCCTTATTTTCTTGTTCTGGAGTCACTGTATAAAACATCAGCTTCTTTTCGATCTGCTCCAGTTGTTCTTTTGCTGTTTTAAAAATCGGGAACAAATCGAAGCACTCTTCCAGTTTGGTAAAAGCGGCGCGCTGGGGAGCGGTAAAGCGGGAGTTGTCGAGCAACCGTTGACGATGTGCATATATCTGCGCGGGCATGCCTAAACGCACGGATATACCGTCAAAAACATCGTCTACATGTTGGAAATTTCGAAGGGCATATGTAATTTTATACTCATCGTAAGTATCGAAGGCAAGCGTGGTCAGCTTTTGATAAGCGGAAAAATAGTTGGATCCCTCGCCATAAGCTCTGACTATATAGGTTCTCCAATGATCAAGACACTCGTTGAAAGAGTACAAGAAATTTGCCACAGCATCCTTTGCGTTACGTTCTAACTTTGCGGCGTTTTTTTCAGGGGCTTCCAGGATTTCCGCTAATGCAGAAAATCGATCTTCTACCCTCTGAAAACGGTCAATATTCTTCTGATAGGGGCCCAGCTCCTGTGCTAATGAGTGATACCACTTGCGCTCATCGCTTGTGGCCGGACGCAGATGCTGAAGAGTGCTATCATCGACATAGAAAAAATACTCTATATCCATATCTATATTCTCCTCTCTCAAATTTTAAAATCAAGAATCTCATAGAGTTACTTTTGGTATATCATTTATTAAAAATCCTGTCACTCAATTTTGCGTTCGAGTGTAGTTATAGGATTTCCAGTTATGAATATTCCTACTATTCCACATGCACACAGGCATAGCAAAAGACCGCCGATAAACGTCGACGGTCTTTCCAATTTGGTCGGAGTGTAATTATAGGATTTCAGAAAACGCAGATATATCAACGGTTTGCTGGCAGTCGGAAAGAGGTATTTATTCTAAAAATCTAAAATGACAAGAACAACGCCGCCCAAACAGGACAACGGGCGGCATTGTGCATGTTACTTTTGAAATATTAGACCCGTTGAGTACCTTTATGACGAGGGTTTATGAAACAAGGCGCCTTTCAATCTCATGAATGAAATCATTGAAACTCGGCGATTCGTTCGATTTCAAATCCATATGTATTCCTATATTTTGCGCCCATTCAGCTTTCAACTTTCCGATTTCAATAAAGGAGGCATGCTCTCTGGATAACTTCGAAGTTCCACCCGGATAGACAGCATCAGCGAGTACTTCCCAAGTTCCACATATGCTATCCTGAACATAAGTATTTAATACATGCATTTTTGCATGAGGATATGCGGACAAAAGTGCATGCCTATCGCCCAGCAGCCATGCTTCAATTTCTTCAACCGCAAGGCAAAACACATGATCTATCTTTATCATGTTCTGCATTGCGACAGCTTCTAATTCAGATCGAAATTGTTGCACATCGTGATCATCGCTATCTAAGACAACAATGATTACAGAAGGAAAACTTTGAAGGCTTCTGTCAAAGCCGCGCAAGTATGTTGCTAAATCGTTGAGTAACTTTCCTGTTTTTGTTTCTTTTATCGTATTTTTTCTTGTGAATCCACCGATCCCTCGAAAACCTTTGCAATCATACGTTGCATTTGGGTAAGGCTCCACGATTTTTTGCATCAAAATTCGAATAAGCGCAGCACCTGACTGATCTTCAACAAGATACTGAAAATGCATATGCATTCCTCCTCAGCCAAAGTACTTATCATTCCACAAGTCGCCAATATATGCGCCTTCTTGAACCAAGTCACTCACAAAATCATATTCAGATGAGCGCTTTATAGTCGAAAAGCCGTCTGCCCCTTTATCTAAGACCCAGACTTGTTCTGGCGAAAGTGCATTAACAAAAAATGGACTATGCGTCGTAACAAATAGCTGCTTATTGTATCCTGTTCCTACATTTTTTGACATTTCAATAGCCAAATCAGCCAAGTATTGATGGTACAGGCCATTTTCAGGTTCCTCGATAAAAACTAATTGGCGGGGATTCTTTTCATGCAAGAGCATATAATAAGCAAACAATTTCAAGGTACCATCTGACATTCGCTGGGAAAAAAAGGGCTCATTAAATCCATTTTGCCAAAATTCTAGTACCATTTGTCCGTTTTTAAGTTTTACAGGTTCGATTTTCTTTATATTAGGAATTTTTGTTTGAATGCTCGTGAGAATTCTCTTAAAATCACCAGGATTCTCACGATACATAAACTGCGCCACGTTATTCAGGTTGCTCCCTGTACGATTTAAATACGGAGCAGGGGCCGCTGTCTGAATTTGTCTTGCAGTATCGGGAGTAAAATAACACAGATACCAGCTCTTTAAGAATGTCAGGAACTTTTCTATTCTTGAATATTGCTTCATTGCGCCAAGCGTTACAATTCCCAGCTTACGGATATCACTTAATTCGACATCTACTTTACTTCCGGTTACGACTCCTTCGTCGTCTTGCCCCCCTTCAGCGCCTTCAAATGCATACCCTTTTCCATCGATGAGGTACAAGAACGATAAAGGCCGACCACTTTTGTTTCCCGGTCTACGTTGACGCAACCTTTCGTCCTTTACATAAGGCCTATCATATTTGTCTTTTCCGATTGTCAACTCATATGTTATTGGACGAGAATTACTATTCTCTTTATAATAGATTTCAAAGTGTATAGGGCCATTGCTTCCTTGCGAAACAAGCTTGTCATATCCGCCCCGATTACTAGCATCACAAGCACTCTCAACATCGGTTGTAAGTGCATCAGCAATAAAACCGAAGGCATCAGCTAATGTGCTTTTTCCATTTCCACTAGGGCCAATAATCGCAACCATATTGCCGAGCGGTACACCTGTCTGTCCCGAATACAATTGTCCCATTTTAATATCTTTAAGCGACCCGTAGTTTTTTATGGCGATTCCAAGAATTTTTCCCATAGCACTTACCTCGCAAATATATTTTACAGTTGTTATGTCGCGACAGACTACAAAGTATACTACTATTATTAACAGAATAATAGCATATTAAGTGAGAGTTTTCAAATATAACATTCCCAATGTCTAAATAAAAAATGGGTGAGTCCTATAAGGACTCACCCATGGTCGGAGTGCCGGGATTCGAACCCGGGGCCTCTTGGACCCGAACCAAGCGCGATACCAAACTTCGCCACACCCCGATGCAGTTAGCTTATCTATTATATTTTCTTTTCTAAGATCTGTCAAGAGGAATATAGCATCTTTTCTCGGAATAGATTGGGGGTATCCATCAAACAGGACAGGGAGGGGCATCTATGTACAGCCAGTCCACACAGGCGGCGCGTCGGAGGAGACCGGCCGCGCAGGGGAGGCGCACAGGGAAACAGGAGGAGAGCGGCAGGAGGGAGCGTGTCCGGCTGGTCCAGCTGCTGGCGTGTCTGGCACTGTTCCTCACCGTGTTCATCGGAAAGGGAGTCTTTCCCCAGCGGCTGGACCAGCTGGGGGAGGATATCCTGGCGCTGATCGGCTCCAACACTGATTTCCGGGCGGCATTTTCCGACCTGGGTGAGTCGCTGGCGGAGCAGGACTCCGTGCTGGGAGACATCGGGGAGTTCTGCATCCAGGTGTTCGGGTCCGGGCAGGACTCCGGCGGAGAGGCATCTCCCGCCCTGGCTGGCGGGGTGGAGGAGGAGAGCCGCTTCCTTAACAGCCGGCCGGACATGGCGGAGCTCACCGCCCACTATCTGCGGCTGGACCGGGTGCCCGACAGCTGGCTGCCGGGGGAGCAGGCGGAGGGAGAGGCAGCCCAGCAGACACCGCAGGCCCAGACGGCAGCGCCTGCGGTGGGAACGGTGCTGCTGAAAGCCAATTATAACGGCCCGGAGCTGCCGGCCAACTATACTATGGACCAGATCTCCCTGGGGGACCTGGAGACCGTGACCCCGGTGTTCGGCCCCCTCTGGTCCACCTACGGCTACCGGGACCACCCCATTGACGGAGAATACAGATTTCACAACGGAGTGGATATCGGCGCCTATCAGGGGGACCCCATTCTGGCATTCGCCGCAGGCACGGTGGAGTATGTGGGGGAGAACGACGACCACGGACTGTATTTCCAAATCGACCACGGCAACGGCATCAAATCATTTTACGCACATTGCAGCAGGATCTGTGTGACCACGGGACAGACCGTGTCCGCGGGGGAGAAGGTGGCAGAGGTGGGGTCCACAGGGAACTCCACTGGTCCCCACCTGCACCTGGAGCTGAAATACGCGGGGACCCATCTGGACCCGGCATACTATATCGACTACAAGCAGGCCGTCTGAGTGGGGCGGGGGAGGATCACGGTCACGCCCGGATTCCTGTTCCTGATGGCCTGGTGCAACTATGCGGACCAGCAGGGGCTCCTGCTCCCGGCCCTGGCAGGGTGCGCGCTCCACGAGCTTGGCCACCTGGCGGCCATCTGGGGGCTGGGCGGATCGGTGCGGCGCCTGCGGCTGACGGCTGTGGGGGCGGAGATCCAGATGGAGCGGCCCATGTCCTATCCGGGGGAGCTGGCAGCGGCGCTGGCGGGCCCGGCGGCCAACCTGGCGGCGGCCTGGCTGTGCTGCCGGGCAGAGGGCGGGGCCCTCTTCGCCGGGCTGAATCTGGCGCTGGGCTGCTTCAATCTGCTTCCAGTGGGCAGGCTGGACGGGGGACGGGCGCTGCACTGTCTGCTGTCTATGTCCATCGGGCCGGCTGCGGAGGAGGCGGAGGCGGTCCTGGACCGGGTCCTCATCGCCTTTTTGCTGGCGCTGGGCGTGCTCCTGATTGGCTGGGGAGGCAGTTTTACCCTCCTCCTGGTGGCGCTCTGGCTGCTGGCAAAAGAAAAAGAGGGGAAAAAGGGAAGAAATAGGTCTTGTCAAGGGCTTCAGAAACGGGTAAAATGGTTCCTGCACTCGAAATGAGAGTTACCTGGAGGGACATCATGAACCGGACACTGGAGCGTATTCTGCCAAAAGTACAAAAGCCCGCCCGTTACACCGGCGGAGAATATAATGCGGTGGTGAAGGATCGGGCCCAGGTGGACACCCGGTATGCCCTCTGCTTTCCAGACACCTATGAGATCGGTATGTCCAACCTGGGGATGCGTATCCTGTATGGGGCCATGAACCAGGTGGAGGGCCTGTGGTGCGAGCGGGCTTTTGCTCCCTGGGGAGACATGGAGGAGGAGATGCGCCGGGAGGGCATCCAGCTGTACGGCCTGGAGAGCGGCGATCCTCTGTGCGACTTTGACATTATCGGATTCTCGCTGGGCTACGAGATGGCCTACACCAATGTGCTGAACATGCTGGATCTGGCGGGCCTGCCTCTGCGCTCGGAGGAGCGGCGGGACCTGGCCCCGCTGGTGGTGGCGGGGGGGACCTGCGCCTATAACCCGGAACCCCTGGCCCCCTTTGTGGACTTCTTCGTGCTGGGGGAGGGGGAGGAGGTCACCCTGGAGTACATCGCCCTCTACCGCCGGGCCCGGGACGAGGACTGGACCAAGGAGGAGCTGCTCCGGGAGGCGGCCCGCATCCCGGGCATCTATGTGCCCTCCTTCTACGAGCCGGTCTACCGCCCCGACGGAACGCTGGAGGAGATGCGCATCCGGGAGGGCTCCGGCGCGCCGGAGCTGGTGCGCAAGCGGGTGGTGGAGGACATGAACAAGTCCTATTTCCCGGTGAAGACCATCATCCCCTCTACAGAGATCGTCCACGACCGGGTGATGCTGGAACTGTTCCGGGGCTGTATCCGGGGCTGCCGGTTCTGTCAGGCCGGATACGTGTACCGCCCGGTGCGCAGCCGGGACCCCAAACAGCTCGCAGAGTATGGAAAGGCGGCCTGTGAGGACTCCGGCTATCAGGAGATGACCCTGTCTTCTTTGTCCTCCACCGACTATCCCTGCCTGCTGGAGCTGTGCGATGACCTGCTGGACTACTGCGCCCCCCGGGACATCGGGCTCTCACTGCCCTCCCTGCGGGCGGACACCTTCTCCATGAATCTGATGGAGCGGCTCCAGCGGGTGAGGAAGGGAGGCCTCACCTTCGCGCCGGAGGCGGGGACCCAGCGGCTGCGGGACGCCATCAACAAGAACCTGCGGGAGGAGGACCTGCTCCAATCCTGCCGCACCGCTTTCGCCGGCGGGTGGAGCGGCGTGAAGCTCTACTTCATGCTGGGCCTGCCCACCGAGACTGATGAGGATGTGCTGGGGATCGCGGATCTGGCCCGCAAGGTCTATTTCGCCTGGAGGGAGTACACTCCCAACCCCAAGCGGGGGGTGCGGATTACGGTGTCCACCTCCTGGTTCGTGCCCAAGCCCCACACGGCCTTCCAGTGGGAGGCCCAGATCCCCGTGGAGGAGTACCAGCGGCGGGTGGGCCTGCTGCGGGACGCCCTGAAGCGGGACAAGTCCATCACCTACAACTGGCACGACCCCCAGACCAGTTATCTGGAGGCTATCTTCTCCCGGGGGGACCGCCGCCTGGCCGACGTGTTGGAGTGGGCCTGGCAGCATGGGGCCAAGTTCGACTCCTGGAGCGAGTATTTCGACTACCAGCGGTGGATGGATGCCCTGGAGGCCTGCGGGCTGGATGGGGACTTCTACGCCCACCGGGAGCGGCCGCGCAGCGAGGTGTTTCCCTGGTGCCGCATCGACCCCATGGTGACCCCCGCTTTCCTGTGGCATGAGCGGGAGCTGTGCTACCAGTCCCAGACAACCCCGGACTGCCGCACCCGTTGTTCCGGCTGCGGGGCCAACCGTCTGCTGAAAGGAGGGGTGTGCAATGGCTGACCGCCTGCTCTTCTCCAAGACTGGGAGAGCCAAGTACATCTCCCATCTGGACCTGATGCGCACCTTCCAGCGGGCCTTTTTCCGCTCCGGCATCCAGATCAGGCACACGGAGGGCTTCAATCCCCACCCCTTCGTCTCCATCGCGCTGCCTCTGTCAGTGGGCTACTCCAGCCAGTGCGAGATCCAGGAGTTCGGGCTGGTGGGGGGCGCATCCTATGAGGAGGTGCCGGCGCGGCTCACTGCCGCCATGCCGGAGGGCATCGTGATCCATAGCTGCTATCCGGCCCAGCGGCCGGTGAAGGAGCTGTCTCGGGTCAACTACATCATCAATATGGAGTACGAGGAGGGGCGGCCTTTGGAGGCAGAGACCGCCCTGAGCCGCCTGCTGGGGCAGGAGAGCCTGGTGGTGCGGAAGAAGTCGAAGAAGGCCAAGACCGGCTTCACCGAGGTGGACCTGATCCCTCTGATCTACAGCTGGAACCTGGAGGTGCAGCGGGACACCATGACCCTGGATGCGGTGCTGGCGGCCCAGAACCCGGGACTGAATCCAGAACTGATCCGGGCGGCTTTTTGCGAGACTTACCCAGATCTCCAGCCGGATTTCGTCACCTTCCACCGCCGCGCGGTGCTGGACGGGGAGGGAAAGGAATTCCGCTGACCGGCGTGTAAAACCAGGTTTGAGAAAATTTGCAAAAAAGGCTTGTCAACCGAAGGGGAAACAGGTATAATGACAAAGACGCCTTTTGGCAGCACTACCGAATTTTTGGAGGGAATCTACCTTGGATAGTGGGATGTACAGCATTGTTTTGTTAGTCCTGATGTTTGCGCTGCTCTACTTCTTTATGATCCGCCCGGAGAACAAGCGGAAGAAGCAGGCGCAGGCCATGCGGGACTCTCTGACCGTTGGGGACGAGATCACCACCATCGGCGGCATCATCGGCACCATCTGTGCTGTGAAGGAGAACACCATCGTTATCGAGACCGGTGCCGACCGTGTGCGGATCGAATTCACCAAGTGGGCCGTGTCCACCAAGGGGGCCCAGACTTCCGAGACCACGAAGTAAAGGACTCCGTGCCGTGCTTCCGGGCTGCTGTGCCCTGGGGCAGAAATGACAGGCATGACAAGCACCCTTCCCGCATAAGATTCCATACCTGGAACTTGCGGGGAGGGTGTTTTTTGTGAAAACGAAAGGAAAGCGGGAAGAGGCGGAGAGCCCCTGGCTGGGGACCATGTGCGGGATGCTGAAGGGGGGCGCACTGGCGTTTCTGACGGCGGTGGCCATCCTGTTCCTGTGTGCGCTGGCGGTGTCCAACCGCTGGCTGGGGCAGGGGATGATGGACAGCGCAGTGATGGCGGCCTGTGCCCTGGGGGCTCTCGCCGGCGGCCTGCTGGCCGTCCGTCAGGGCCGGGGCAGGAGCCTGCTGATGGGCTTCGGGGCAGGTCTGATCCTGTTCCTGCTGCTGCTCACTGCCGGTTTCCTGTTCTATGAGTCAGCGGATCTGCGCAACGGCGGGCTGGGACTGCTGCTCTCCTGTGGCTGCGGCGGCGCCCTGGCGGGCGTACTGGGGGGAAAACCAAAGAAAAAACGCAGAAGATGATTGAAATCCCGGCCTGTGTATGGTATAATCCTACCATACATATTGGCGGGGCTATGCTCCGCCCTATGACAGCATATTAGGGAGGAAGATTCCGATGAAGCACATCCAGACTCTGAACGGAGCCACTTTGAAGAACAGCGCAGCCCACGGCGGCTGCGGCGAGTGCCAGACCTCTTGCCAGTCCGCCTGCAAGACTTCCTGCACGGTCGCCAATCAGAAGTGCGAGAACGACAACAAGTAAGGACAACATCCTGACCGGAAAGGGGCGGGCGTCAGCCTGCCCTTTTTTCGCGGCTGGAATCGGCCGCCAATCTTTGCAAATTCGGAGGAATATCATTATGGTACACACATTTTCCGCGCTGGGCCGGAACTTGGCGGTGGATGTGAACAGCGGGGCGGTCCATGTGCTGGACAAGCTGTGCTGTGACCTGCTTTCTCTGGTGGAGGGCCCCATGGGAGATGCCTGTCCCCAGGATCTGAAGGACCGCCTCTCTCAGTACGACGCCAGGGAACTGGACGAGGCCTGGACGGAGCTGCTGGAGCTCCAGCGGGCGGGGCTGCTCTTCTCAGATGACGACTACATCGACCCGGCTGCCGCCATGGCCCTGCCCAAGGCGGCGGTGGTGAAGGCACTGTGTCTGCATGTCTCCCACGACTGCAACCTGCGCTGCCGCTACTGCTTTGCCTCTACTGGCGACTTCGGTACCGGACACCGCATGACCATGGACTTTGATACCGCCAAGCGGGCCATCGACTGGGTGGTGGAGAAGTCGGGCAAGCGGCGGAACATTGAGGTGGACTTTTTCGGCGGGGAACCGCTGATGGCGCTGGACACCGTCAAGCGGACGGTAGAGTACGCCCGCTCCCTGGAGGAAAAGCACGACAAGTGTTTCCGCTTTACGATCACAACCAACGGTGTCCTGCTGGACCAGGACACCATCGACTACATCAACCGGGAGATGTCTAACGTGGTGCTCTCCCTGGACGGCCGGCGGGAGGTCAACGACCACATGCGCCCCACTGTCAACGGGAAGGGGAGCTATGACGTGATCGTCCCCAAGTTCCAGCAGCTGGTCTCTCAGCGGGGGACCAAGGACTACTATGTGCGGGGCACCTTCACCCGGGAGAACCTGGACTTTGCCGACGACGTGGAGCACCTGGCTTCCCTGGGCTTCCGCCATGTTTCGGTGGAACCGGCCAGCGGACCGCTGGACGACCCCTTCGCCATCAAGGAGGGAGACCTGCCCGCAGTGGAGGCAGAATACGAGAAGCTGGCCCGGCAGCTGCAGGGGAGGAAGGACGTGAACTTCTTCCACTTCAATGTGGATCTGGCTCAGGGGCCCTGCGTCATCAAGCGGCTGCGGGGCTGCGGGGCGGGCTGTGAGTATGTGGCCATCACTCCTGATGGGGACATCTATCCCTGTCACCAGTTTGTGGGCAGGGAGGAGTACCGGATGGGCAATGTCCGCTCCGGGGACTTCGATATGGACATCTCCGGGAAGTTCGCGGAGCTGAACATCTACACCCGGGAGGACTGCCGGAACTGTTGGGCCCGCTTCTATTGCAGCGGCGGCTGCTCCGCCTCCAACCTGCTTGTCAACGGCGACATAAAAAAGCCCAATGCGGTAGCCTGCGAAATGGAGCGTAAGCGGCTGGAGTGCGCCATCGCCCTGCGTGCCATTGCGGCCGGGATGGGAGAGACGGAGAATACAGAATGTAATAATACGGACTGTAGTCTGCGCGGCTCCTGCGCGGAATAGCAGAAAACACAACATCTGCGGTGCCTGACGGTACAAAATCACTATATTTAGAAAGAAGGCGGGCCAGCAGACACTGGCCCGCCTTCTTTGGTCAACAAAGTTTACATAATCATGTTGACATAAAGTATTGACGGAAATGACGAATTTTCACAAATCCTTCAAAACCCCTTGCGGAAACGGGCGCCGAGCGGTATATTAAGGATAAATTCAGATTCGGTAGGGGGATCCAAGGGTTCCCCGCTTCTATTTTTTTATCCCGCCTCATAGGCTGACACTGAGGTGAGCGCCATGGGGAGACAGGGAAAGATCATGCTGGATGTGCCGTCTGGGACGTTGGCCGCGATGGCGGTGCTGGGTATGGCGTTCCTGCTGGGGGGCGGCGCGGGCTGCCTGCTGGGCGGCATGGTGAATGGTGCGGGCGGCAGCGCCCTGTCCGACTATCTCCAGACCTATCTGACGCTGGCCCAGGACGGGACTGAGGGAGCCCCGGGCTTTTGGGCGGTGCTGTGGGAGCAGATGCGTTTTCCCCTGGCGGCCCTGCTGATGGGATTCACGGCGTTGGGGGTGATCGGACTGCCAGTGCTGTTTGCCGTGCGGGGCTTTTTATTTTCTTTTTCCGTGGCCTGCTTCTGCCGCTTGTTCGGCGGGGCGGGGCTGATCCCGGCGCTGTTCTTGTTCGGGCTGCCGGCGCTGCTGTGGGCGCCAGCCCTCTTCGTGCTGGGGGCCCAGGGGATGCTGGGGGCCTACGGCCTTCTGCGGCGGGTGACGGGGGACAGCCGCTATCCCCTCAGCTATGACACCGCCTATGGGGTCCGCTGCGCGCTGTGCGGCGGGGCAGTCATGCTGTGTGTGATCTTGGAGCTGAGCATCGTTCCGGTGCTGGTGGGGGCTTCGGCCCGCTTTGTGCTGTGACTTGCGGGAGGGCCCGCAATCTGGAATCAGGGAGTTTTGTGTGTGTCGAATCTGTTGGAGGACTATGAGAGCTATCTGACAACTGAAAAGAAGGCCTCGGCCAACACGGTGAGCTCCTATCTGCGGGACGTGCATCAGTTTGCCCAGGAGATGGAGGAACGGGACGTCCCGCTCGACGAGGTGCTGCCCCGGGACGTGGAGGACTATATCCGGGGCCTGACCCGGCGGGGCAAATCCGCTGCCACGGTGACCCGGTCCGTGGCATCCATCAAGTCCTTCTACAACTGCCTGCTGTCAAGGGGACTGGTGGAGAGCAACCCAGCCCGAAACGTGACTGCGGCGAAGGTGGAGCGCAAGCTGCCCCAGATCCTCACCAGCCGGGAGGTGGAGCTCTTTCTGGAGCAGCCAGACTGCAGCGACCTGAAGGGGTACCGGGACCGGGCCATGCTGGAGCTGCTCTACGCCACGGGTATCCGGGTGTCGGAGCTGATCGAGCTGGACGTGGACGACCTGAACCTCTACGCCGGGGTGCTTCACTGTGCCAGCAAAGGGAAGGAGCGGGTCATCCCCCTTTACCCCGCCGCCATCCGGGCGCTGGAGGAGTATCTGCGCAACGTCCGCCCGCAGCTCATCAACGAGCCGGACGAGACGGCGCTGTTCGTCAACATGAGCGGGGACCGGATGAGCCGCCAGGGCTTCTGGAAACTGATCAAATACTACCAGGAGAAGGCCGGCATCCAGAAAGACATCACGCCCCACACCCTGCGCCACTCCTTCGCCGCCCACCTGCTGGAGAACGGGGCGGACCTGCGCTCCATCCAGGAGATGATGGGGCACGCGGACATCTCCTCCACTCAGATCTACTCCCGGATGCTGAACCACAAGCTGAAGGACGTCTAACAGAAGGCCCACCCCAGAGCATGAGCCAGGCCGGATGCAGTTCGTCCTGGTTTTTGCTTGACAGGGCGGCTCCGCTGTGCTACACTGCATGGGAATCTAGAAGAAATGGAGGCGGGAAAATGCACAATGCCGCTTGCTGAACCGCATGATGGAAGAGAGAGGGGCCTGAAAAGCCCCGGTTCTGTCATGCCTGAGCAAGAGGGTGTTGTCTTCCCGCTCCGGCTGTTCGTATGGAGCTGCCCCAGGGGGGCGGCTGTGGATCGTCTGCCAAAGCCGTGAGAAGGTGCGCCTTCTTGCGGCTTTTTTCATATGCCCCGCCGGCGGCGGGGCGGAAAGGGAGGCAGAACAGTGTCTTTGATCCGAATCGAACATTTGTATTTTACCTATGACGGCGGCAGCGAGCCGGTCTTTGAGGACCTGGACCTACAGCTGGACACAGACTGGAAGCTGGGGCTGGTGGGCCGAAATGGCAGGGGGAAGACCACCCTGCTGCGCCTTCTGGAGGGCGGGCTGGAGCACCGGGGGCAGATCCGCACGGGCCTGGCCTGCCGCCGGTTCCCCTGCGCCGTCCGGGAGACGGAGGTCCCGGTGTCCCAGGTGCTGCGGGATATCTCACCGGAGGCGGAGGAGTGGCAGCTGGTCCGGGAGCTGTCCCTGCTGGGGCTGGATGAGGAGGTGCTGGAGCGCACCTTCTCCACCCTGAGCGGAGGGGAGCAGACCCGGGTGCTCCTGTCCGCCCTGTTTCTGGACGAGGGGAGCTGGCCCATGCTGGACGAGCCCACCGACCACCTGGACGAGGAGGGGCGGGAGCTGCTTGCCCAATATCTCAGCCACAGCCGCCGGGGCTTCCTGCTTGTCTCCCACGACCGGGCGTTTCTGGACCGGTGCGTGGACCATGTGCTGGCCCTGAACCGGACGGGGCCGGAGCTGGTGAAGGGAAATTTCTCCGTGTGGTACCAGGAGAAGCAGGACCGGGACCGGCGGGAGCAGGCCCAGAACCAGCAGCTGAAGGGGGAGATCCGTCGACTGGAGCAGGCGGCCCGCCGGACCTCTGCCTGGTCCGACCAGGTGGAAAAGACCAAATACGCCAGCAAAAATTCCGGACTGCGCCCCGACCGGGGCTATGTGGGCCACAAGTCGGCCAAGATGATGAAGAGGGCCAAGAGCCTGGAGAGCCGGCAGGAGTCTGCCATCCGGGAGAAGGCGGCTCTGCTCCACGACGTGGAGCGGGCCGAGCCCCTGAAGCTGGCCCCCCGGGCGTTCCACAGTGCCCGCCTGCTGGAGCTGGACCGCGTCTCCATCGACTACGGAGACGGGCCTGTGTGCGGCGAGGTCAGCTTCTCCCTGAGCCAGGGGGAGCGGCTGTGCCTGGAGGGGAGGAATGGGAGCGGCAAGACCAGCCTGCTCCGGCTGATCCTGGGGGAGGAAGTGCCCCACACGGGGACCGTGCGGCGGGCCTCTGGCCTGGAGATCTCCTATGTCTCCCAAGAGGTGGACCATCTGCAGGGAGCCCTTCGGGACTTCCCGGCGGAGGAGGGGATAGACGCCACCCAGTTTATGACCATCCTGCGCAAACTGGACTTCCCCAGGGCGGCCTTTGAGGGAGAAATGGGTGCGTACAGCGCGGGCCAGAAGAAGAAGGTCCTGCTGGCGGCCAGCCTGTGCCGCAGCGCCCACCTGTATGTCTGGGATGAGCCGCTGAATTTTGTGGACCTGTTCTCCCGTATCCAGATGGAGGAGCTGCTGCTGGAGTACCGGCCCACCCTGCTGTTCGTGGAGCACGACGAGGCGTTCCGGGAGCGGGTGGCCACCCGGCGGGTGTCCCTGCCTGAGCGCGGGCTGGAAAAAACAGACAAAGATATGAGATAAGATTTGCAGTTTTTCCATCCCCTGCACGTATAGAGGCAGGAGAAGACTTGGCAGCCACGGGAGAGGGGGGAGTCAGGGCAAAAGGCAGGAATGAGTGTGGAAAGACTGTTGCCTCAGATGCTGATGTCCACAGCCGCCATCCTGGTTGGGATCCTGCTGGTCCTCATGGGGCTGCTGCGCATAGGGAGGTCAATCAAGTTCCACCATCACCATCGGATTTTCCTCCAGCGTTGTCGTGACCATCGACAGAGGCCAGCTGGAGGAATTCTTCCGCCGATCCGGCTGGGCCCGGTGGCCGATATCTGCATAACAGAGGGGCTCCCCGGCAGTGCCGGGGAGCCCTGACGATGTGGGAAAGTGGGCGGTCCAGAGCGCAGTTAGCGGGAGGCCCGGGGGCAGGCGGTGCCGGTGCCTGACTCCGCAGAGGCTGGAGCGGCCGCCTGGACATAGACGGCGTCGTCCCTGGGGTCCAGCACGGCCAGTGCAGACAGGGCCTCATCGTCGGCCCTGGTGAGGGACAGGACCAGACGGTTGTTCTCCTCGTCCAGGGCGCAGGAGGACAGCACCGCCTTCACTGAGGGCTGGGCACAGATCTGCTCCTGGAGCTTGGTGAGGGAGGCGAGGGAGTAGCGGGCCCTGGCAAAGGACACCCCGCCCCCGGCCCAGTCCCGGACCTGACTGCGCAGGGCCTGTGTGTCGCAGCCCTGGACCAGCAGGACCACCACATCTCCCGCGCTGTCCAGATAGCCGCCGCCGTACCAGTCCGGGTAGGTGCCGTTGCCGTATTCCCGTTGGATCTCCCGAGTCAGGCGCTCCAGGAGCAGGGCGCCCTCTCCTGCGTCGGCATCGGAAGAGGTCTCTCCCTCCGCACTGGGCAGCTGCTGGGCAGGGAAGCCGCCGTCCTGGGCGGAGGCGGGAAGCCGGCTGAGGTCGTACGGCTCCCCCTCCTCTGCGGGGAGGGTGTCCGGTCCAAGTCCGCTCTCGCTGATGATGAGGCCGGGGCGGGGGGCTGCCTCCTGGGTACTGGCGTCCTGTTCCTGCCCCGCCGCTTCCTCCACCGTCACATAGCTGTGGAGGGGCGGAAAGAGGAGGGCGTGTCCCAGCGGCAGGGCGGCCGCCAGAAGGAGGCAGGCGGCCAGCACCCAGTACCGGCACCGGTGGACGGGGCGGCGGACAGGCCGGGAGAGCCCCTCCTCCAGCGCGGCCCGGGCCGCCGGGCTGGGGATGAGCTGTTCCTTCATCTGAGAAAAGATGGGGTCATTCATGAAAATAGTCTCCTTTCAGCAGCTCCCGCAGGTGCTCCCGCCCCCGGGACAGGCGCATCCGCACCGCGCCTGGGCGGAGGGAGAGGAGCCGCGCGATCTCCTGGGTGGACAGTTCTTCAAAGTAGAACAGGTAGAGGGGGACCCTCAGCCCGTCTGGCAGAGAGGAGAGGGCGGACCAGAGCCCGGTCTGTTCCGGGGTCTGGAACTGCACCGGCGCATCCGCACGCTCCGAGAGGGGGACCACACGCCTCCGCCAGGGGGAGGCGGTCACCCGGCGGCTGAAATTGAGAGTAGTGCGCAGGAGCCAGGCCCTGCGGTGCTCCTCCTCCCGGAAATGTTTGCCGCACTGGAAATAGGCCAGAAATACCTCCTGAAACACGTCGTCCGCATCCGCCCGGCTGCCGGTCCGAGCCAGTGCGAAGCCGTACACCATTTTTTCGTACCGCTCCAGGATGGAGGCGAATCCCTCCTCCGGGCTCAGCGGTTGCTCTGCCATATCACGACCTCCCTTCGCATAATACTCCATTTTGCAGGGGGAAATGTCACGGTGGAAGCAGACTTTTTTCTCCAGAGCCCCCATCCCATTTTCCGTTGTACCATACACCCGCCGGGAAAGCAAGGGAGTGCCTCTTCCCATGCCTCCCGACAGCCGCCCAGTGTGCCGCGGTATCGAAAGAGAGAGGGAAAGTGAAAACAGTCTTTCCATTTGGAGAAAAACATGATACACTTACTTCGTATGTATGGAAGCGGGAGGGGCCCATGATCGTTTTAGGCATCGACCCGGGCGTGGCCACCATCGGATTCGGGGTGGTGCGTGCGGAGCGTCAGAAAAACACGCTGGTCCAATACGGCGTCATCACCACCCCGCCGGGCATCCCCCTGTCCAGCCGCCTGCTCCAGATCTCTGACGACATGGAAGAGCTCATTCGCACCTTCCACCCGGACGAGATGGCGGTGGAGGAGCTGTTCTTCACCAAAAACATCACCACCGGCATCGCGGTGGCCCACGGCCGGGGGGTCATCCTCCTCTCGGCGGAGCGGCTGGGGGTCCCCGTCTTTGAGTACACCCCCATGCAGGTGAAGCAGGCTGTGGCGGGCTACGGCGGGGCGGACAAGCGGCAGGTCATGCTGATGACCCAGCGCCTGCTGAACATGAAGCAGGTTCCCCGGCCCGACGACGCCGCCGATGCCCTGGCCCTGGCCATCTGCCACGGCCGTGCCGCCACCAGCCTCCTGAACACCGAACGGGTCTTTGACCCCATGAAATACGACACACGATGAAAGAACAGCGGATCAGGAGATAGGACCAGGGGGACTTGACTCCCGGAAAGGATGGGACCCATGCCTGTCATCGTAAAGCAGCCCGCCCCAGACCTGCCCTACAGCCTCCACGACGCCTATATTCTGGAGGTGCGGCTGGAGGGGGATACCCTGCGGCTGGTCACCCAGTACGGCTATGTGGAGACAACAGAGCCCTTCGACCAGGTGCAGGGGGATGTGGAGATCACTGGGGTAGACTGGGACAGCTCCCACGCCTATGTAATGGAGTACCGCGGCGTCCTCTGCGGAAACCGAGGGCCCTTTACCGGCCGGAAAATGGCGGTGGAGGATTTTTTGAAGACATACCCTCAGGGGACGCTGGACATTATGGACGAGACCTACGGGTACCGCCAGGTGAAGCTGGACGGCTTTCTCAACCTGACCGGCCGCTGCCTGGAGTTTCGGCTGGAGCTCTATTATAGCGGAGAATTCCGATACCTACTCAAGGAGCCGGCGCCTGGAGCGGCTGTCTGAACTGTGTCCGGCGGAGCTGGATACCGCATCCATATCTCATAACTCCTATCTGATCTAATGTGAGGTCCTATCTTATGTTTTATTATCTCAGTGGAACCGTGACCCATATCGAGCCCTATCTGGCTGTCATCGACTGCGGCGGAGTGGGCTATGCCTGCCGCACCACCAGCTATACCCTGTCCGCCCTGAAGAAGGGGGATAAGGGAAAACTCTTTACACATCTCAACGTGCGGGAGGATGCCATGGAGCTCTACGGCTTCGCCACCCAGGAGGAGCTGAACCTGTTCCAGCAGCTCATTTCTGTCTCCGGCGTGGGCCCCAAGGCCGCCCTGTCCATCCTGTCGGCCAGCACCCCGGCCAACCTTGCTCTGTCTATCATTACCGGGGATGAGAAGGCCCTCACCTGCGCCCAGGGCATCGGCAAGAAGATCGCCCAGCGGGTCATCCTGGAGCTGAAAGACAAGCTGGCCAAGGGCCAGACCATCAACGGGGCGGGGGAGACCTATGGAGGCACCGGGGTCACCGTCATCCCGGAGAACAAGCTGTCTGAGGCCTCCGCCGCCTTGGCGGTGCTGGGTTACTCCCAGGGGGAGATCAACCTGGCGCTCAAGGGGATCGACTTGGACGCCCTTACCCTGGAAGAGGTCATTAAGCAGGCGCTGAAGAAGATGATGAAGGGGTAAAGTTCCGACTGGAGGTGCAGGGAAATGGCCAAGTTTGAATGTGTGTTTCCAAGCGGCTATTCCTTTAACGATATCCTGCAGTATTTCCATACCCATCTCACCAAAAACCACGGGGAATGCACGGGGAGCAGCGACTATTCCTCTGAACGTGCCCGGGTTGCCGTCCGGGTGTATGAGCGATACAGTCTGATGGGGGACAACTATCTAAGCCTGACGCTCACCCTGGTCAATGACGGCGGGGATACCTTCGCATCCGCTATCTCCGCCGCCGGGCGTGGGGGCGGTCTGGGGATCTCCATTCACTGGGGTGAGGACAAATTTTTGGAGATTTTTTCCGACGGCGCAAACATGTTCCAGGGGATGAGGGTCCTGGAGAAAGGCTGAAGGGTGCCGGGACGCGGCGGCCAAATATGAAAAACACTTCCGCGGCGATTTTAGACAGGTTTTGACCCTGATCGACCGGGCAGTGATGGACGGCGGCTCCTCTGCCGCGCTGGAGACCGCAGTGGCATGAGCTGCGGCGAGGCCCGCCCCGTGGGCGGCCGGGACAGGAGGGGACGATGAAGAAGCTGGAGCGGAACATACCGGGGGTCTACGACTTTGATGAGGTGCTGGACTATCTGCACCGGGGGATCATGGACATGCGGACCAATGTGGTGTGGAACCTGATCCAAATGCAGGATACGGTGACCCTGGCGGGCCAGTGGGACGGCCGGCGGGATGGCGTCCGCTGCGCCTTCCGGGTGTATGAGAAATATATTTATACTCATTCAAGAGGTTACCGCCTTACCCTGACCATGATGCTGGCGGGCCGGGACGGCAGGCTGTTTTTGTCCGTTGTCCCGGGCGCGTCCCACCAGTATGCTGATATAGCCGGAGTGGATGAGACGATGGACTGGATCAGGACACTGGCGGACCAGCTCACCGGCTGAGTCCGCCGAAGGAGGGGACACGATGGCAACGCTGGAGCGTGAGTTTTCCGCCCGCTGGGGCGTGGACGAGGTCTTCCGTTATTTCCGGGACGGGATCCTGGCGGGGAGCCAGTCTGTTACCGACGGGGGAGGGAGTGTCTATGAGACAGAGGGGGCGCGCTTTATTGTCCGGGTGTTTGAGCGGTTCAGCCTGACAGACCGGGATCTGGTCTCGCTGAGCCTGCTGCTGGCCGACCTGGGGGACGGCAGGATTCGGCTCACAGGGATCACCGCCGGCTGCGGCAGGCTGGAGAAGCTATGGACCTATGGCGAGGAGGCCTTTTTGAAGAAGCTGACGAAGCTGGCAGACGGGTTCGATGCCGCCCACCCACAACAGTAGGGGAGAGGGCGCCCTCTGCTGGCGGCCGCTGGCACCTTGCTAGAGGTCATCAGCGCCGAGCCGCCTAAGATCTTTTTCGACGGCTTCGGCATGGAGCTCCCGGAGGGGGCCTATCGGGAATATCCCAAATGCGACCTGCTGTACGACCTGCCCTGACCGGTGGGGCGCGTGCGGCCGGGATCGGACCAATGAACAGGAAGTGGACCTATGGCCATTGATTTTTCCAACACAGAATTTGAAGCGGAGGGGCTGGAGGAGCCCCTGGTGACCACCTCCCTCACCCGGGAGGACGAGGGAGAGTACTCCCTGCGGCCCAAGACCCTGCGGGAGTACATCGGCCAGGAGAAGGCCAAGGGCAACCTGGAGGTGTTCATTCAGGCGGCCAAGATGCGCCATGAGCCCCTGGACCATGTGCTGCTCCACGGCCCCCCTGGACTGGGCAAGACTACCCTCAGCGGCATCATCGCCAATGAGATGGGGGTGAACGTGCGCATCACCTCCGGCCCAGCCATCGAGAAGGCGGGGGACCTGGCCGCCCTGCTTACCAACCTGAACGAGAACGACATCCTGTTCGTGGACGAGATCCACCGCCTGAACCGGGCGGTGGAGGAGGTGCTCTACCCTGCCATGGAGGACTACGCCATCGACATCATCATCGGCAAGGGGCCCTCAGCCAACTCCATCCGCCTGGACCTGCCCAGGTTCACCCTCATCGGGGCCACTACCCGGGCCGGACAGCTGTCCGCCCCCCTGCGGGACCGATTCGGTGTGACGCTGCGGCTGGAGCTTTACAGTCCGGAGGAGCTGGCCCTGATCGTCACCCGTTCCGCCGGCATCCTGGAGGTGCCCATCGAGCCGGAGGGAGCCATGGAGATCGCACGCCGCTCCCGGGGGACGCCCCGCATCGCCAACCGGATGCTCCGCCGGGTGCGGGACTTCGCCCAGGTGCGGGCTGGGGGCGTCATCACCCGGAACGTGGCAGACCAGGCCCTTACCGCCCTGGAGATCGACCATCTGGGGCTGGACGCCATCGATCACCGGATGCTTCGCAGCATTATGGAAAACTACCGGGGCGGCCCGGTGGGGCTGGAGACCCTGGCCGCCACCATCAACGAGGAGGCGGTCACCCTGGAGGACGTGTATGAGCCCTACCTGATGCAGCTGGGCTTCCTCACCAGGACCCCCCGGGGCCGCTGCGTCACTCCCAAGGCCTATCAGCACCTGGGGCTGCCGATGCCCGGGGGCGCGGGCGGCGGCGGACTGGACCAGCTGAGCTTCTAAATCGGAAAGGGGAGAGGACCATGGGCTTTTGGCTTTTCTGCACCGCCTCGTCCCTGCTGATCCCGCTGGTGATGCTGCTTTTTGGCCGGCGTTTTTTGACAAGGCCGCCCAAGAGCATCAACTCCCTCTACGGTTACCGCACCGCACGATCTATGAAAAATCAGCAGACCTGGGACTTTGCCCACCGGGTGTGCGGGAAGCTCTGGTCTCGGGCGGGGGCTGTCATGCTTCCTCTGAGCCTGCTGGCTATGCTGCCTGCCCTGGGGCGGGGCACAGAGGAGACCGGGATGTGGTGTATTCCGGTGACAGGGGTGCAGCTGGCAGTGCTTGTGGGCAGCATGTTCCCTGTGGAGCGGGCATTGAAGGAAAACTTTGATCAATTCGGAAGAAAGAGGTAATCATATATGGGTAAACTATTCGGAACTGACGGCATCCGGGGCGTGGTCAACGCCGGTCTGGACGCGGACCTGGCCTATAAGGTGGGCCTGGCGGCGGCGGAGGTGCTGGCCAAGGGCAAGCAGCCGGGGGAGAAGCCCCTGGTCACCATCGGCAAGGATACCCGCATCTCCGGCGACCTGCTGAAGGGCTCCCTCATCGCGGGGCTGTGCACCGCGGGGGCCGACGTGCTGGACCTGGGCACCCTGCCCACCCCCGGCGTGGCCTGGGTGACGGTAGACGAGGGGGCGGATGCGGGCATCGTCATCTCCGCCAGTCACAACCCCTTCGAGCACAATGGCATCAAGATCTTCAACGGCCAGGGCTTCAAGCTGTCCGACGAGCTGGAGGAGAAGATCGAGGAGATCGTCCTCTTCGGCCACAACGACGTGCCCCGAAAGACCCACGGGGAGATCGGCAAAGTGAGTTATGTGGCCCCCAAAGCGTCAGAGGACTACATCGACCACCTGGAGTCCACCATCGACTCCACCCTGGGCGGCCTGCGCATCCTGGTGGACTGTGCCAATGGTGCCGCATCCGCCACCGCCGCCCGCCTGTTCGACCGCTTCTCCAAGCTGCGCACCGACGTCATCAACGCCGACCCGGACGGGGTCAACATCAACGAAAAGTGCGGTTCCACCCACATGGACGCCTTGGCCGCCATGGTAAGGGCTGGGGGCTATGACATCGGTATCGCCTTTGACGGCGACGCAGACCGCTGCCTGGCAGTGGATGAGCGGGGGGAGCTGATCGACGGCGACCAGATCATGGCGGCATGCGGTCTGGACATGAAGCGGAAGGGGAAGCTGCCAGGAAACGCGGTGGTGGCCACCGTCATGTCCAATCTGGGGCTGCATCTGTTCGCCAAAGAGCACGGGATGGACCTGGAGTGCACCTCCGTGGGCGACCGCAACGTGCTGGAGCGTATGCTGGAGAAGGGCTATGCCATTGGAGGAGAGCAGTCGGGACACATGATCTTCCTAGAGCACGCCACCACCGGAGACGGGCAGCTCACCGCCCTCCAGGTGCTCGCTCTGCTGAAGGAGAGCGGGAAACGGGCCTCTGAGGTGTTCGGGATCTGCCAGCGGTATCCCCAGGTGCTCATCAACATCCCGGTCGCCGACAACGACAGGAAAAAGGCCGTTATGGCCAGCCAGGCCCTGGCCGATGCCGTGGCTGCGGAGGAGGAGAAGCTGGCCGGCGAGGGCCGGGTGCTGGTGCGCCCCTCGGGCACTGAGGCCCTGATGCGGGTCATGGTGGAGGCCAGGGATCAGGATACGGCCCAGGCGGCGGCGCAGCGGCTGGCGGACCAGATCGCCGCCCTGTGACAGAAAACTGGAAGGTGTGGAAGTTCGTGACAAGGGGCAGTTTTCCTGCTCTGTGAGACTTTCACAAATCGATTCAAAATTTTTCTTGACAAATCCGTCGGTTTTGTTTATTATGTATAGGAGCCATAGTATATGGATTTGGTGCAGTCCCAAACACAGTCTTACTCGGATGAATCGCTCTGCCGTCTGGCCGCCTCCGGCGACCCGCTGGCAGAGACCGAGCTGGTCGGCCGCTATACACGTCTGGTGCGAGTGTGTGCCCGCCCGCTTTTTCTGGCAGGCGGCGACAGCGAGGATCTGATCCAGGAGGGGATGCTGGGACTGCTGGCCGCCATCCGCGGCTTCCAGAGCGGCAAGGAGACCTCCTTCCGCACCTATGCGGAGATTTGTGTCCGCAGCAGGCTCTATGCCGCCGTCCGGGCGGCGCAGCGGGATAAACACTTTCCCCTGAACCATAGCGTCTCATTCGAAACCCCTCTTTTTGACGGAACCAGCGCACACCTGTTCTCCAGCGAAGAGAGCCCGGAAGATGTTGTCATCGGCAGGGAAGAACTGAGAGAGCGCCTAGACGCTCTGAAGGGACAATTATCCGGTTTCGAGGCAGAAATCCTATCCTACTATCTGGGCGGTCTCTCCTGCGCCGAGATCGCCAGCCAGGTCGGGCGCTCCACTAAGTCAGTGGACAACGCCGTTCAGCGGATCAGGCGAAAGGTGGCGCGGCAACTTTCTTCCGGCGATCTCAGCAAGAGCTGATCGCAAATATTACACCACCCATGAAAAATGGGGAACGAGTCAAAGAGAGGGAAAACCATGTACGAAGACAAGATCCTGGTATGCAAAGAGTGCGGCAATGAGTTCACCTTTACCGCCGGTGAGCAGGAGTTCTACGCGGAGCGCGGCTTCCAGAACGAGCCCCAGCGCTGCAAGGCCTGCCGTGACGCCCGCAAGAACGCGGCCCGTGGCCCCCGTGAGTACTTCACTGCCACCTGCGCTGCCTGCGGCGGCGAGGCTCGGGTCCCCTTTGAGCCCAAGTCTGACCGTCCTGTTTACTGCAGCGAGTGCTTCGCCAAGATGCGCGAGCAGCAGGGCTGATTTCATCCAGGAAAAAAGGGTGCCCACTGGGCACCCTTTTTCTCTTTTCCACCCTTTCTCAGATGTTGAGGAGCGGGAAGGAGGTCCCGGGGCTGAGAAGATAGGGGGGGCCGTCCTCTTTCTCAGGGAAAGAGAGCACATCTGGAGAAAGCAGAAAACATAAAATTCTCCATTGCAAAAATCCTGTCGATAGGATATACTATTCTTATTCCAAAGAAAACGGAGGAATTCTGCTATGACCATCACCAAGGACACCATCATCGGTGATATCCTCAACATTGCGCCTCAGACCGCCCCCCTCTTCATGGGGATCGGCATGCACTGCCTGGGCTGCCCTGCCTCCCGCGGGGAGACCGTGGAGCAGGCCTGCATGGTCCACGGGGTGGACGTGGATGATCTGCTCCAGCAGGTCAACGCCATGATCGCCGCCGAAAACTGAGCTGCTGAAAAAGCGGGGCGGAGCAATCCGCCCCGCTTTTTTATTCATTAAACAACAGGGGAGGAAACAGCGTTGAAATATACGGTTTTGATGGGGAGCCCCCGGAAGAACGGCAATACCGCCGCTCTGCTGCGGGCATTTATGGAGGAGAACCGGGACATGGGGATCGAGCAGGATATGATCTGGCTCTATGACCGGACCATTTTGCCCTGCCTGTCCTGCAAGCAGTGCCAGAGCACGCCCTGGGGGACCTTTGGCTGCCCCCAGGAGGACGACATGCAGGCCATCTTTGATTCCGTCCAGACCAGTGAAGTACTTATCCTTGCAAGCCCTATCTATTCCTGGTACTGCACTCCGCCTATGAAGGCGGTGATGGACCGGCTGATCTATGCACCCAACAAGTATTATGGGCCGGAGGGCCGTCAGCCCGCCCTTTGGAAGCTGAAGCAGGTGGCTGCTATCGCCAGCTGCGGCTATCACCCCGACCGGGGCGCGGACCTGTGGGACGAGGGGCTGAAGCGCTGGTGCAAGCACGGGGAGATGGACTATCTCGGCATGCTGTGCCGCCGGGACTTCGGGCCCCAGGAGCCCTTTATGAATGAAGAGCGGGATGAGGCAGCCCGGGACTTTGCCCACGCCCTTTACCTGACGGTCAGCCTGTCCCTGTGACTATGGAGAAGCGGGCGGAGCTGAGCCCCCGGCTCCAGGGGGTGGCGGAGATGATCCCGGAGGGGGCCCGGCTGGCTGATGTGGGGACGGATCACGCCTATCTTCCGGCATGGCTGCTCCAGAACGGACGCATCCCCAGCGCCATCGCCTCAGATGTGCGGGAGGGGCCCCTCTCCAGGGCCCGGGCTACCGCCCGGGCCTGCGGCTGCTTTGAGCGGATGTCCTTCCGCCTGTGCGACGGCCTCTCTGGGATCGCTCCGGAGGAGGTGGACGCTCTGGTCATCGCCGGGATGGGTGGGGAGACTATCGCTAATATCTTGGAAGCGGCGCCATGGGTAAAGGAAAAAGACTTTCCAATTATTCTCCAGCCCATGAGCACTCAGGCGGAGCTGCGGGGCTGGCTGTGGCGCAATGGATTTCTATGCCTACGGGAGAAAACAGTTTTCGAAGGGGAAACCCTTTACAGCATAATTTTGGCGAGACAGGGAGGCGCGGTCCCCATGACGCCCGCCGAGGAGTGGGCGGGGCGCCAGTACCCGGGGATGGAGGACCCGCTCCGGGGCCTGCTGCTGGACCACTTGCTGGGGCGGGTGAGGCGCGCCCTGGATGGGATGGCCCGCTCCCGGGCGCCGGCGGAGGCGCGCCGCAGGGAGCTGGAGCAGGTCCTGGAGGGCCTGATGGAGATGCGGAAGGAGTGGGATGCATGGCAGCAGCGATAATAGACGTCTACCGGGCTCTGGACCAGTGGGCCCCCTTCGACACCCAGATGGACTTTGACAATGCGGGCTTCCTGGTGGGCCGGGGAGAGCGGGAGGTCCGGAGGGTCCTGGTGTCTCTGGACATCACGGAGGCGGTGGCGGCGGAGGCCGGCCGCTGGGGGGCGGAGCTGATCGTCTCCCACCACCCGGTGATTTTTCATCCGGTGAAGGCCCTCACCGACCAGACCAGCACCGGGCGGACCCTGCTCCTGCTGGCGGAACAGGGTATCGGGGCGGTGTGTGCCCACACCAATCTGGACGCTGCCCAGGGGGGCGTCAATGACTGTCTGGCCCGGGCCCTGGAGCTGGACGGTGTGGAACTGCTCTGCCGGGACGGGACTGACGGACAGGGGCGGCCCTACGGCATCGGCCGGGTTGGGACGGCCCCTCAGGCCGGCTGTTCCGCCGCTGAATTTGCCGCCTTTATCAAGGAAAAGCTCTCCGCCTGCAGCGTCCGTTTCGTGGAGACGGGCCGGCCGGTGCGCCGGGTGGCGGTGGGGGGCGGCGCCTGCGCCTCCATGCTCTCCGACGCCCTGGCGGCGGGGTGTGACACTTTCGTCACTGCCGACGTGAAGTACGACCAATACCTGGAAGCAAAGGCCCTGGGCATCAATCTGATGGACGCGGGCCATTTTGCCACAGAGGATGTAGTGTGCCCAGCGCTGGTGCAGTTCCTCTCCCGGCACTTCCCGAAGGTGGAGGTCCGGCGGACGGAGACCCACCGGGAGGCTTATGATTCGGTGTGAGAAAGGCGAAAAACAGGGAAATTCTACTTGCATTTTGAAAAATGCTGTGGTATAATCCTTTGGTCTGATAACGGGCGGTCCTCTGCGGCGCCCCAGCGACAGCGGGGCAGACGGCCGGCAAGAACGCCTATATAAACAGGAGGAATCATTATGGATCTCATGCAGGCTTTTACTCAGAAGCACCTGAAGGCTGAGCCCCCCGTCGTAGAGGTGGGCGACACCGTGCGGGTGCACATCAAGGTCAAGGAAGGCAACCGCGAGCGTATCCAGGTCTTTGAGGGCACCGTCATCGCCAAGAAGCACGGCGGTCTGGAGGAGACCTTCACCGTCCGCCGCGTGTCCTACGGCGTCGGTGTGGAGAAGGTGTTCCCCGTCCACGCTCCCTCCATTGAGAAGATCGAGACCGTCCGCCACGGTAAGGTCCGCCGCGCCAAGCTGTACTACCTGCGCGACCGCGTGGGCAAGTCCGCCAAGATCAAGGAAGCCCTGTAATCCAACATAAAAAGGGAGCGGTACTGGTACCGCTCCCTTTTTATACCATGGCGGCGGGGAGAGCGGAGCACGCCCTCCGCCGTAGGGAAGGAGAAGACGAGAGTTGAATATTCAGTGGTATCCGGGACATATGACCAAGACCAGACGGCAGATCGAGGCGGACCTGAAGCATGTGGACATCGTGGCGGAGATCATCGACGCCCGCATCCCCATCTCCAGCCGGAACCCGGACATCGATGCCATCTGCGCCGATAAGCCCCGGCTGATCGTGCTGAACCGGGCAGATCAGGCCGACCCAGCCCAGAACCGGGCCTGGGGCGAGTATTTCCGGAAAAAGGGATATGCGGTGCTGGAGACTGATGCCAAGACCGGCCGGGGTGTAAACCAGTTCTCCTCTGTGACCCAGGAAGTGCTGAAGGAGCAGATCTCAAAATGGCGGGAGAAGGGCCAGGTAGGCCGTCCGGTGCGGGCCATGGTGGTGGGAGTCCCCAACGTGGGAAAGTCCACCTTTATCAATAAGGTGGCCCGGAAGAAGTCGGCTAAGGCGGGGGACCGCCCCGGCGTTACCCGGGGCAAGCAGTGGGTCAACGTGGACAGTGCCCTGGATCTGCTGGACACACCGGGCATCCTGTGGCCGAAATTTGAGGACCCGCACACTGGCATGGTACTTGCCTTTACAGGCGCTGTCAAAGACGAAATCATGGATGTGGAGACCCTGGGCTGTCATCTAATGGCCTATCTTGGTGAGCACTATCCCCAGGTCCTGACCCAGAGTTACAAGCTGCCGGAAGTTCCTGCCCGCCAGGAGGAGGAAAACGACATCGCCTACGGCTACCGGCTGCTGGAGGCCGGCGCGGCAAAGCGGGGGATGCGCATCTCCGGCGGCGAGTTGGACACGGAGCGGATGGCTCGGGTCCTGCTGGATGAATACAGGGCCGGGAAGCTGGGACGCTTTACACTAGAGACACCAGAAGGAACGTCTATATGAGCAGCCTGGAGAAAAGGAAGGAAGGCATGGGACCGGGAGAGTATGAACAGAAAGCAGTGGAGGCCGGCTTTGTCCGGGTCTGCGGCTGTGACGAGGCGGGGGCCGGACCTCTGGCCGGACCGGTGTACGCCGCGGCGGTGATCCTGGCCCAGGGCGCGGACATCCCCGGCCTGAATGACTCCAAGAAGCTGACAGAAAAAAAACGGGAGGCGCTCTTTCCACTCATCCAACAGAGTGCGCTGGCCTGGTCGGTAGCCCGGGTGGAGGCTGAGGAGATCGACCGGACCGATATCCTCAGCGCGCGGATCAGGGCCATGCAGCTGGCCATAGAAGGGCTCTCCCTCCGCCCGGATTTTGCCCTGATCGACGGAAACCGGGACCACGGGCGCTCTGCCGCCATTACCGTTCCCCACTGGTGCGTGGTGAAAGGGGACAGCATCTCGCCCTCCATCGCCGCCGCCTCCATTCTGGCCAAGGTGAGCCGGGACCGCTTCATGCTGGAGATGGCGGAGCGCTATCCACAATACGGGTTCGAGCGGCACAAGGGGTACGGGACCCGACTGCACTATGAGATGCTGCGCCGGTACGGCCCCAGCCCCATCCACCGCCGCACCTTTTTAAAAGACCTGTGAGCGGGGGAGAGAGCAGGCTGCTGGGCCGGTGGGGAGAGGCTCTGGCGGCGGAGGAGCTGCGCCGGCGCGGGTGCCGCCTGGTGGAGGCCGGCTGGCGCTGCCGGTTTGGCGAGGTGGACCTGATCGCGGAGGAGGGGCCTTTCCTCTGCTTTGTGGAGGTCAAGCTGCGGAAGGACGGACGGGTGGCCCAGGCGCGGGAGTTCGTGGACCGGAGGAAGCAGGAGAAGCTGCGGACCACGGCCCAGCTCTATCTGGCGGAGCATCCCACGCAGCTCCAGCCCAGGTTCGACGTGGTGGAGATCTACGCTCCCCAGGGGCTGGCGACCCGGGCCCCGGAGATCTATGTCATCCCTGACGCTTTTTGACGTCCCCCTGCCCCGATCCGGAAAATGGGCGGGGCCCGGGGGGAGAAAATCGGGGAGAAGGGGAGACTGCCCCTCTTTTTTGCGACAAACGCTTGACCGGAGAGAAAAGAACTGGCATAATAAAGCATTGGATTGAATAGCGGGGCGAGGCGGCCCTGTGGTCTTGATGATCGAGATTTGACTGGATAAAGGACTGAGAGAAATGCAGTACATCAGCACACGAGATAAGAACACCACATATCTGGCATCTCAGGCCATCGCCCAAGGGCTGGCCCCGGACGGCGGCCTGATGACCCCGGCGTATCTGCCCAAGCTCCCGGGCAAGTCCCTGTCTGACCTGAAGGAGATGTCCTATCAGCAGCGGGCGGTCTATATCATGAAGCTGTTTCTGGACGAGTTCTCCGTCAAGGAGCTGACGGAGTTCGCTGCGGCGGCCTACGGGCCGGAAAAATTCGACACTCCCGCCGTGGCCCCGGTCCGCGCCCTGGATGACGGAACCTTCTGCTTGGAGCTGTGGCACGGCCCCACCTGTGCTTTCAAGGACATGGCCCTTCAGATGCTGCCCCATCTGCTCACAGCCTCTCTGGTGAAGACGGAGGAGGAGAAGACGGTGTGCATCCTGGTGGCTACCTCCGGGGACACTGGGAAGGGGGCGCTGGAGGGCTTCCGGGATGTGGACCGCACCCGCATCCTGGTCTTCTACCCCAAGGACGGTGTCTCCGCCATCCAGGAGCTTCAGATGGTCACCCAGGAGGGGAAGAATGTGGGCGTCTGCTCGGTCTTCGGCAACTTTGACGATGCCCAGACCGGAGTCAAGAAGCTCTTTTCCGACGAGGCGCTCCGCCAGGAGCTGGCCCGCCGGGGGTACTTCCTCTCCTCCGCCAACTCCATCAACTGGGGCCGGGTGCTGCCCCAGATCGTTTATTATATCTCCGCCTACTGCGACCTGCTGCGGGACGAGAAGATCCAGCCAGACCAGGCGGTGAACGTCTGCGTCCCCACAGGAAACTTCGGCAACATCCTGGCCGCCTACTACGCCAGGGAGATGGGGGTCCCAATCGACAGGCTGATCTGCGCCTCCAACAGCAACAATGTGCTCACTGACTTCATCCGCACCGGCCGCTATGACCGCAACCGCGCCTTCCACAACACCATCTCTCCCTCCATGGACATCCTGATCTCCAGCAACCTGGAGCGGCTCCTGCTGGCGCTGACCCAGGATGACGAGCAGGTGAAGGACTACATGGCCCAGCTGTCCGCCACCGGGACCTATCAGGTCAGCGACCGGGTGAGGGAGAAGCTGCAGAAGCGGTTCGCTGGCTATTTCTGCGACGACGCGGAGACCAAGGCCGTGATCGGCCGCATCTATCAGAAGTACGACTACCTCATCGACCCCCACACCGCCGTGGCCTTCGACGCCCTGGAGCAGTACCGGAGCGAGACGGGGGACCAGACCCCCTGCATCGTGGTCTCCACCGCCAGTCCCTTCAAGTTCTGCGACAGCGTCCTCAGCGCCCTGGGCGAGGAGGAGAAGCAGAACGGGCTGGAGCTGCTGGACGAGCTGAGCGAAAAGACCGGGATACCCGCCCCCAAGCCGCTGTCATCCCTCCGGGACAAGGAGATCCGCTTCACACAGACCGTGGAAAAGGACCACATGGTGGACGCGGTGCTGGGGATGCT
The DNA here is from genome assembly GCF_024462915.1 of Clostridium sp. DFI.5.61. Classification (NCBI taxonomy): domain Bacteria; kingdom Bacillati; phylum Bacillota; class Clostridia; order Eubacteriales; family Clostridiaceae; genus Clostridium; species Clostridium sp. DFI.5.61. The sequence goes on along the minus strand of NZ_JANGBZ010000005.1, from coordinate 21,344 downwards.
GGAGTAAGCGATGGCCCTGTACGCCATTGGAGATACCCACCTGTCCCTCAGCTCCGACAAGCCCATGGATGTCTTCGGCGGGGGATGGACGGGATATGTGGAGAAGCTGCGGGAGGGACTGTCCGTGCTGGAGCCCGGGGACACCGTGGTGCTCTGCGGGGATCTGTCCTGGGGCATGAGCCTGGAGGAGGCGAGGCGGGACTTTGCTTTCCTCAGTTCCTTCCCAGGGCGGAAGCTGCTTTTGAAGGGGAACCATGACTACTGGTGGACCACCGCAGCCAAAATGGACCGCTTTTTCCAGGAAAATGGGTTTTCTTCCTTTCAACTGCTCCACAACAACAGCCATCTCTATGGAGACATCGCCCTGTGCGGCACCCGGGGCTGGTTCTACGAGGAGGAACGAGGCGGGCACAGTGCCAAGATCTTCAACCGGGAGCTGATCCGGCTGGAGGCATCACTGAAGGCGGCGGGGGAGCGGGAGAAATACTGCTTCCTGCACTATCCGCCCCTGTATCAGGGGTACCGGTGCCAGGAGATCCTGGATCTGCTCCATCGGTACGGCGTGACCCGCTGCTTTTACGGGCACCTCCACGGGGGGAGCCACCGCCTGGCAGCGGTGGGAGAGCAGGACGGCATCCAGTTCCGGCTGGTCTCCGCGGATTATCTGCGGTTTCAACCAGAAAAAATCTGCGATTGAGCGGAAAAATCAAAAATATCTCTGGTCAAACAGAGCCACATCTGTTAGAATATCCAGGCGAAAGTAAAAAGGCGGGCTGTTCCCAACAGGGGACCAGGAGCCTACAGGAGGAAAAGGAAACATGAAGGTCACCAACGTGGAAAAGAAAGAAAAGAGCACCGTGGAGCTGACCATCCAGGTGGAAGCTCAGGAGTTTGAAGACGCCGTTCAGAAGGCTTATCTGAAGAACCGCGCCCATATCAGTGTGCCCGGCTTCCGGAAGGGCAAGGCCCCCCGCAAGATCATTGAGGGGATGTACGGCTCCGGCGTGTTTTATGAGGATGCCATCAATATCGTCTACCCCGGCGCCTATGAGGAAGCTGTGAAGGAGCAGGGCCTGGACGATGTAGGTTACCCCCAGACAGAGGTAGTGGAGGTCGGCAAGGAGGGCTTTACTTTCAAGGCCCTGGTCTCCGTCCGTCCCGAGGTGAAGCTGGGCCAGTACAAGGGCCTCACCGCCCCCAAGGCTGAGCCGGCCGTCACTGACGAGGACATTGAGAACGAGCTCAAGCCCTACATCACCCGCGCCACCCGCCTGGTCAGCGTGGACCGGGAAGCCCAGAACGGGGACACCGCCGTCATCGACTTTGAGGGCTTTGACAACGGCGTGGCCTTCGAAGGCGGTAAGGGAGAAAATTACAGCCTGGAGCTGGGCTCTGGTTCCTTTGTCCCCGGCTTCGAGGAGCAGATCGTGGGATTGAAAGCCGGCGACGAGAAGGAGCTGAACATCACCTTCCCCGAGGACTATGTGCCTGACCTGGCCGGAAAGGCCGTGATCTTCAAGGTGAAGGTCAAGGAGGTCAAGGAGCACCAGGCCCCCGTGGTGGACGACGAGTTTGCCAAGGACGTGTCCGAGTTCGAGACGCTGGAGGAGTTCAAGAAGAGCCTGGGCGACAAGCTGCTGGACAGCAAAACCAAGTCCGCCCAGCAGGAGTATGAGAACGCTGTTATCGAGCAGCTGGTGGGCAACATGGAGGCTGACATCCCCGATGCCATGGTGGAGGTTCAGCTGGACAAGCTGATGGAGGACTTCTCCATGCGCCTGTCCAACCAGGGCATGAAGATGGAGGACTACCTGGCGATGATGGGCGCCACCCCCGAGTCCATGCGCGCCTCTGCCCGCCCCACCGCTCAGCGTCAGGTGGAGGTGGACCTGGCTCTCACCGCTGTGGCCGACGCCGAGAGCATCACCATCTCCGACGAGGAGCTGGAGGAAGAGCTGAAGAAGATCGCCGGGGAGTACAAGCTGGAGCTGGATGAGGTGAAGAGAGCCATCCCCGTGGAGGATATGAAGCGGGATCTGCGCCTGAGAAAGGCCTCTGAGCTGGTGATGGCCGAGGCCAAGGTGGGGGAGGCCCCCAAGAAGGAAGAGGCCGAGGAGAAGCCCAAGAAGACTACCCGCAAGAAGAAGGCTGAGAGCGCCGAGGGCGAGGAGGCCGCCGCCGAGGAGAAGCCCAAGAAGACCACCCGCAAGAAGAAGGCCGAGGAGGCTGAGGAGCCCAAGGCGGAGTAATTTCCAAGGTTTTTGTGTCCGGAGGTATGCGCTCCGGGCGGGCGGGCATACTATTGGTATCACTGCCCAAGTCAAAGGAGATCATTCTATGAGTTTAGTTCCTTATGTAGTCGAGCAGACCAACCGGGGGGAGCGTTCCTACGACATCTTCTCCCGACTGCTCAATGACCGGATCATCATGCTCTCCGAGGAGGTCAACGACACCACCGCCTCTCTGGTGGTGGCCCAGCTGCTGTATCTGGAGGCCCAGGACCCGGACAAGGAGATCCAGTTCTACATCAACAGCCCCGGCGGATCGGTGACAGCCGGCATGGCCATCTATGACACCATGCAGTATATCAAGTGCGACGTGTCCACCATCTGCATCGGACTGGCCGCCTCCATGGGGGCGTTCCTGCTGTCCTCCGGGACCAAGGGCAAGCGGCTGGCCCTGCCCAACGCCGAGATCATGATCCACCAGCCTTCTGCCGGGACCCAGGGGCAGATCACCGACATGGCGATCCACCTGAAGCGGCTGGAAGTGGTCAAGAAGCGGATGAACCGCATCCTGTCGGAGAACACCGGCAAGGCCATCGAGGTGGTCACCGCCGACTGTGAGCGGGACAACTTCATGACCGCCCAGGAGGCCGTGGAGTACGGCCTGATCGACAAGGTCATCGAACACCGTTAAAGGAAACAGGGGAGTGGGAACAGGCTTCTGTTCCCACTCCGATTCCTATCTGAACGCACAACAATGAGGTGCATTATGGCAAGAAACGACGAAAAAAAGTCCATCCGCTGCTCCTTCTGCGGCAAGCATCAGGACCAGGTCCGGCGGCTGATCGCCGGCCCGGGCGCCTATATCTGCAACGAGTGTGTCCAGCTGTGCATGGGCATCCTCAGCGACGATGTGGACCTGCCAGAGGAGGGCTACGCTGGAGAGATCCCTGACGAGATCCCTACGCCCCGGGAGATCCATCAGGTTCTGGACCAGTATATCATCGGCCAGGATCAGGCCAAGGTGGCCCTGTCAGTGGCGGTGTACAACCACTACAAGCGCATCTATTTTGGAGGCGCGGAGGATGTGGAGCTCCAGAAGAGCAACATCCTGCTCATGGGCCCCACCGGCTGCGGCAAGACCCTGTTTGCCCAGACCCTGGCCCGAATCCTGAAGGTGCCCTTCGCCATTGCCGACGCCACCACTCTGACCGAGGCGGGCTATGTGGGCGACGACGTGGAGAACATCCTGCTTCGTCTGGTGCAGGCCGCCGACTACGACGTGGAGCTGGCGGAGCGGGGCATCATCTATATCGACGAGATGGATAAGATCGCCCGGAAGAGCGAGAACACCTCCATTACCCGGGACGTTTCCGGTGAGGGCGTGCAGCAGGCCCTGCTGAAGATCCTGGAGGGCACGGTGGCCAATGTTCCGCCCCAGGGCGGACGGAAGCACCCCCACCAGGAGTTCATCCAGGTGGACACCAAGAACATCCTGTTCATCTGCGGCGGCGCCTTCGACGGCATCGACAAGATCATCGAGAACCGCCTGGATAAGCGCAGCATGGGCTTCGGCGCCCAGCTTCAGAGCAAGAAGGAGCGCAATGTGGGCGAATTCCTGAAGGAGATCCAGCCCCAGGACCTGCTGAAATTCGGCATCATCCCAGAGCTGGTGGGCCGCCTGCCCGTCATCACTACCCTCCAGTCACTGGACCGGGAGCAGATGATTCAGATCCTCACTGAGCCCAAAAACGCCTTGGTGAAGCAGTATCAGAAGCTGCTGGACTATGACGAGGTGGTGCTGGAGTTCAGCCGGGAGGCCCTGGAGGCGGTGGCCGACCGGGCGGTGGCCCGGGGCATCGGAGCCCGGGGCCTGCGGGCTGTGCTGGAGGAGGTCATGACCAAGATCATGTACAGCGTCCCCTCTGACCCCACCATCGTCAAGGTGACAATCACGGCTTCCTGCGTGACGGACGGGGCCGACCCGGAGATCGTCCGGGACCCGGAGCGCCGCCAGCGCCCCCGTCTGGGCAAGGCGTCCCTGCGGGCCGAGCGCGGCGGTGCGGTGGGCACCAACGCCGGCTGAATCCCATTTGAATGACCATTGCTGCAATGTCCCGCGGAAGCCTATCCTGTGCGGGCCTCCCGGGACTTGCTTTTTATTCCCAGAGAGGAAGTGACGAACATGGACCATGATCCTGTTGCCAGCATCCAGACTCTCCCGGCCATCGCGCTGCGGGGGCTGACTGTGTTTCCCAATGTACTGATCCACTTCGACGTGGGCCGCGCGGCCTCCATCAAGGCGATGGAGGCCGCCATGGCTGCCGGAGAGCCGGTGTTCCTGGTGGGCCAGAAGGACATGACGGTGGAGCGCCCCGAACGGGATGACCTGTACACAGTGGGCACCCTGTCCAACGTGCGGCAGATCCTCCGCATGCCCGGGGACAACGTGCGTGTGATGGTGGAGGGCATCTCCCGGGCCCGCCTGAGGGACGTGACCCAGAGGGAGCCCTATTTGATGGCGGAGATAGAAGCCATCCCGGAGGAGAAGGCGGGCAGGGCCTCGGCCAAGACCGAGGCCCTGATGCGCAGCACCTATGAGATGTTCCAAAATTACACGGAGCTGGCCCCCAAGATCTCCCCGGACCTGCTCATCAATGTGCTGGCCAGCGACGACCCAGGCTATATCGCGGACTATATCGCCCAGAACATCGCCATGCGCAACAGTGACAAGCAGGCCATCCTGGAGGAGCTCCGGCCGGTGCGCCGCCTGGAGCGTATGTACCGCCTGCTGTGCCGGGAGGTGGAGGTGCTCTCCCTTGACATGGAGATCCAGAGCCGGGCCCGGGAGCAGATGTCGGAGAACCAGCGGGACTACTATCTCCGGGAGCAGATGAAGGCCATCCAGGCCGAGCTGGGTGAGAGCGAGAACGGAGACAGCGAGACGGCGGACTATCGGAAAAAGATTGCTGAGGCCCAGCTGCCGGAGCCGGTGCGGGAGAAGCTGGAGAAGGAACTCAACCGCCTGTCCAAGCAGCCCTTCGGCTCCTCAGAGGCCACCGTGATCCGCAACTATCTGGATGTATGCCTGGAGTTGCCCTGGGGCAAAAAGACCCGGGAGCGGGTCAGCGTGGAGGCTGCCCGCAAGGTGCTGGACAAGGACCACTATGGGCTGGAGAAGGTGAAGGAGCGCATCCTGGAGTTCCTGGCCGTCAAGCAGCTGGCCCCTGAGCTGAAGGGGCAGGTGATCTGCCTGGTGGGCCCGCCCGGTGTGGGAAAGACCTCCATTGCCATGTCCATGGCCCGGGCCATGAATCGTAAGCTGGCCCGCATCTCTCTGGGCGGCATCAGCGACGAGGCGGAGATCCGGGGCCACCGCAAGACCTATGTGGGGGCCATGCCGGGCCGTATCATCAACGCCATCAGCCAGTCTGGGAGCAGCAACCCCCTGCTCCTGCTGGACGAGATCGACAAGCTGGGCTATGACCACCGGGGTGACCCGGCCTCGGCCCTGCTGGAGGTGCTGGACGGAGAGCAGAACGCCTCCTTCCGGGACCACTTCCTGGAGGTGCCCTTCGACCTGTCCGATGTGCTGTTCGTGACCACCGCCAATACCACGGAGACCATCCCACGGCCCCTGCTGGACCGGATGGAGGTCATCGAGCTGAACAGCTATACCGACGAGGAGAAACTTCAGATCGCTAAGCGCCACCTACTGCCCAAGGAGCTCAAGCGCCACGGGCTGGCCCGGACCCAGCTGAAGGTGTCTGATGGCGCCATCCGGGAGATGGTGGCCTCTTACACCCGGGAGTCGGGAGTGCGGGTGCTGGAGCGCAAGATGGCCACCCTGTGCCGAAAGGCCGCCATGAAGCTGGTGGAGGGAGCATGCAAGTCTGTTTCCATTACAGAGCGGGACCTGGAGGAATATTTGGGAGCGCCCCGCTTCCACCCGGAGCGGGAGGCACTCGCCCAGCGGGTGGGCGTAGTTAATGGCCTGGCCTGGACCTCTGTGGGCGGTGAGCTGCTGGAGGTGGAGGTCAACGTGGTCCCCGGCAGCGGCAAGGTGGAGCTCACCGGCAACTTGGGCGACGTGATGAAGGAGTCGGCCCACGCAGCCCTCAGCTTTATCCGCAGCCGGGCCTCTCAGCTGGGCATTGACGGAGATTTCTACAAGAACAGGGACATCCATGTCCACTTCCCCGAAGGGGCGGTCCCAAAGGACGGCCCTTCCGCGGGCATCGCCATCACCACGGCTATGGTGTCCGCTTTGACAGATACACCGGTAAAGCCGGGACTGGCCATGACCGGCGAAGTAACGCTGAGAGGCCGGGTGCTGGCCATCGGCGGACTGCGGGAAAAAACTATGGCGGCCCTGCGCAACGGCATCAAGACCGTGATCGTTCCGGCGGAGAACGAGAAGGACCTGGAGGAGATCGACCAGACGGTCCGCGCCGCCCTCCATTTTATCCTTGTGGAGCAGGTGGACCAGGTGCTGGCCGCAGCGCTGTCTCTGTCCGGCACCGCCTGTGAGCGGGACACCGAGCAGGGGGGACCCTTCCCTGCAGGAAAGGGCAGGACGTCCATCGGCCTGAAGCAGTAAGAGGGGGAGAGACCATGGCCATCAACTTCCAACAGGCGGAGTTCATCCGCTCCGCCACCGCCCCCAAGGATTTTCCCAGAGACGGGCTCCCCCAGGTGGCTTTTGCCGGACGCTCCAATGTGGGGAAGTCCTCGGTTATTAACCGGCTGCTGGGGCGCAAAAACTTTGCCCGGGTGGGGGCGGCCCCGGGCAAGACCGTCCATATCAACTACTTTCTGATCGATAAGACCTTTTATCTGGTGGATCTGCCCGGCTATGGCTACGCCAAGGTCTCCAAGGCAGAGCGGGACCGGTGGGGCCGCCTGATGGAGGACTACTTCGCGGACCGGGAGCTGATGACCTTCGGCGCCATGATCGTGGACGCCCGTCACAAGCCCACCGCCGATGACTGCACCATGGCCCAGTGGTACCGGGACGCCGGCTGCCCTTTTGTGGTTGTGGCCAACAAGCTGGATAAGCTGAAAAAAAGAGAGATCGAGTCCAATCTTCTGACAATTCGAGAGGCGCTGGAGTTGGATGAGTCTGTAAAGTTAATTCCCTTTTCCGCTGAGAAGGGCGAAGGAAAACAGGAGCTTCTGGATTTGATCCTATCGAAATTGTGAGGAAGCACGGCCCCTCTGCGCCCATGCGGGCACGGAGGGGCCGTGTGCGTGTTCCCGCTGCGGCGGGGAGAAAAGGGAGGGAAACGGAGATGTTGGAGCGGAGCTATCAGACGAGACAGGGGACCATCCGATACTGGGTGAGCGCGCCCGGCCCTCGCGGGACCGCGCTGGTCTTTCTGCCGGGCCTGACGGCGGATCACCGGCTGTTCCAGATGCAGTTCTCCTTTTTTGCATCCCGCCGGCCCCTGCTGGTGTGGGACACACCGGGCCACGGGGCCTCCCGCCCATTTGCCCTGGATTTCTCCCTGATGGAACAGGCAGAGTGGCTCCACGGGATCTTGGTTCGGGAGAGGATGGGAGGGCCTGTATTGATCGGTCAGTCCATGGGAGGGTATCTGGCGCAGTGCTTTATGGAGCGATTCCCCGGACAGGCCCGGGGATTTATCTCCATTGATTCCGCCCCGCTTCAACGGAGGTATGTCACGGCGGCAGAGCTCTGGGCACTGCGGCGCTGCGAGCTGCTCTACCGCTGTTACCCCTGGAGCATACTGCGGAAAGCCGGAGCCAGAGGGTGCGCGGAGACAGCCCAGGGGCAGACGCTGATGAAGGAGATGATGGACTGTTACAGCAAAAGGGAATTCAGCGCCCTGGCGGGGCACGGGTTTCGGGCTCTGGCGGAGGCGATGGCGGCTGATCTGCCGTACAAAGTGGACTGTCCCGCCCTTCTGCTGTGCGGGGAACGGGACCGGGCGGGCCTGACGAGACGGTATAACCGCCGCTGGTCGGAAGAGACCGGCATCCCCCTGGTGTGGCTCCAGAGCGCGGGGCACAACTCCAACACGGACGTGCCGGATCAGGTCAACTCCATCATCCAGGGCTTCCTCAGGGAACATGGACTTTGAAACGTGTCGGCGGGGACCTGGCCCGGTGGGGAGGCAGAGGCCGCCCTTCTACGGCAGATCCCAGTCATCCTCAAAAGGAAAAATCTTACCCTCCGGCTTTCTGTAAATTTCCGAAGTTCTCTCTACGCAGCATTTTTTGAAAAAGAGCTGCCTGATTCGCCGTCTTGTATTTTCTTTGAGAATCTGGTATGATAAACAAGTATTTATTTGTCCATGGGTGCCCCATGGACAGGGAAGGGAGGCCGCCATGGGGTCGCTGAATGGTTTTCTGGAGCATATGGACTGGTTTCAACTGTTTCTGCTGCTGATCGGTGCGGTGGCCTGCCTGTTCTGCATCACCTTCCACGAGCTGGCCCACGGGTTCGCGGCCTACCAGCTGGGGGACCCCACCGCCAAGGTGAACGGCCGTCTGACGCTGAACCCGATCTCTCATATCGACTGGATCGGCCTGATGCTGCTGCTCACTGTGCGGGTGGGCTGGGCCAAGCCGGTGCCAGTGGATATGCGGAACTTCCGCCACCCAAAGCGGGACATGGCTATCACCGCCCTGGCCGGCCCTGCGGCCAACTTCCTTCTGGCCACGGCTGCCCTGGGGGTGGCCTCCCTGATCTATCACTTCGCGCCTCAGGGGACGGTGGCGGCCTATGCCATCTATTTCTTCCTGTATATGGCGGTGCTCAGTGTAGGGCTGGGGATCTTTAACCTGGTCCCTATCCCACCGCTGGACGGTTCCAAGATCCTGTTCGCCCTGCTGCCCGACCGGATCTACTACCAATACCTGCGCTATGAGCGGTTTTTTATCCTGGCTGTGGTGCTGCTGGCCTGGATGGGGGTGTTCAGCGTGCCCCTGAGCTTCTGCATGGAGGGCATCGTCCGCGGCCTGTGCGCGGTGACCGCCTTCCCGTTCCAGCTGGCGCAGTACTATTTCTTCTGAGAGGCATTGGGGGGAACGCTTTGGACAGTCCGATCTACCACCTGGAAGGGGTGGTCAAGGCCAAAACAGAGGACATGGAGGACTTTGTCGGCCCCCTGGACCTGATCCTTCACCTGCTGAGCAAAAACAAGATGGAGATCAAGGACATTCAGATCTCTCTGATTCTGGACCAGTATCTGGCCTGGATGGCCGCCCGCAAGGAGATGGACCTGGAGGTAGCCAGCGAGTTTGTCACCATGGCCTCCCAGCTGGTCTATATCAAGACGAGGATGCTCCTCTCCATCCACGACGAGGAGGCCCTGAGCGAGATGGAGCAGCTCATTGCCAGCCTGGAGGAGCACCAGCGCAATGAGAACTATCTGAAGATCAAGGAGATCACCCCCCTGCTGGACCGGCGGTACAGCTATGGGAGAGACTTCATCACCAAAGTGCCGGAGACCATTCAGCCGGACAGGACCTACCGCTATGTCCACGACAGGGAGGACCTGAAAAAGGCTATTCTGTCTGTCCTGTCCAGGGCGGACCACCAGTTGCCGCCCCCAGTGGCGGCTTTTCAAGGCATCGTGGGGCGGGAGCCATACCCCGTGTCGGAAAAGGCAGGGGAGATCATCCGCCGGCTGCTCCGGACCGGGGTCACCCGGTTCCGCGCCCTGTTCCAGGGCAACCGCAGCCGCTCCGAGGTGGTGGCCACCTTCCTGGCGGTACTGGAGCTGTGCAAGGCCCACCGCCTGCGGCTGGCCGGGACGGAGGAGGACTGTACCATCACCTCCACCCAGGGGGAGCAGGGGGACCATTTAGAGGTCACAGCGGATTCCTTTGAATTTTAACAGGATGGGAGAAGAGGCATGGAACTGAAGGAGCTGGAGGCCGCGCTGGAGGGGGTCCTGTTCGCCGCCGGGGAGCCGGTGGGGGTGGAGCGCCTGTGTCTGGGGCTGGAGGTGGATCGGGCCACCATGGACGCAGTGGCCCAGCGGCTGATGGACCGGTACAGCTATGAGCGGCGGGGTATCCGCTTGGTGCGGCTGGATACCAGCTACCAGCTGTGCTCTGCTCCGGAATTCGCTCCCTATATCCGCAAGACTTTGGAGAATCGGAAGCCGGCGCGGCTGTCCCAGCCTGCGCTGGAGGTGCTGGCGGTGATCGCCTACTACCAGCCGGTGACCCGGGCCTATGTGGACCAGATCCGGGGGGTGGACAGCGCCTATACGGTGGGACTGCTGCTGGAGCGGGAGCTCATTGAGGAGTGCGGTCGGCTGGCCGTTCCCGGGCGGCCCATCCTGTACCGCACAACGAAAAATTTCCTGCGCTCCTTTGGGCTGTCCAGCCTGGAAGAGCTGCCTGAGCTGCCGGATGCCTCCCAGGAGAGCGGACAGCTGACCCTGGAGCTGGAGGCGGCGGTAGCCCGTTTGAGGGCGGAGGAGAGTGGGCAGACTGTCCAAGAGGATGGGGCAGCTCACCCGGCCCAGGAGGAGACGGAATGAGGGGGTGGATCGTTCTGGCGGCGGTCCTGCTGCTGTTGTTCCTGCTGGGGCAGCTGCGGCTGGGCGCGGTGGGGGAGTATGGTCCCGGAGGCGCCGGAGCCTGGTTCCGGGCGGGGCCTGTCCGCATCCGCCTCTACCCAAGGAGGCGCTCAGGGCCTTCGAAAAAGGAGAAGGCGCCCAAGCCCGGGAAGGAGCACCCTGCGGGGGAGGCACGCGGCGGCGGACTTTTGGAGCTGATGAAGGAGCTGCTGCCCCTGGCCTTGGAGGCGGCGGGCTGTTTCCGCCGCAGGCTGCGGGTGGATCAGCTGGAGCTGAAGCTCACCATCGGCGCGGCGGACCCAGGAGACGCAGCTATCCGATATGGACAGGCCAACGCCCTGCTGGGAAGCATCTGGCAGCCCCTGACAGAGGCGTTCCATGTGGAGGAGGGCCGGGCTCGGGTAGAGGTGGACTTCACCGCGGCGGCCCCGGTGCTGACGGGGCAGGTGTCCCTGTCCCTGAAGCTGTATCAGCTCCTATGGCTGGGGCTGCACTTCGGCCTGCGGGCCCTGAGTACCTATGTGAACCATCGAAATCGGCATAAACAGCAGAGAGAGGCGGTTTGAATATGGAAAAACAGCATCCCATCAATGAAATGATGAGCACTACAATGGAGAAGATCCGCAGCATGATGGACGCCAACACCATCATTGGCGACCCCATCCAGACCGGGGAGGTCACCCTGATCCCGGTCTCCAGGCTGTCCTTTGGATTTGCCAGCGGCGGGAGCGACTTTGTGACCAAAAATCAGAAACCCGGGGCTGAGAACACCTTTGGCGGGGGCAGCGGCGCCAGCGCGAAGATGGAGCCGGTGGCCTTCCTCATCATCAAGGGGGACAGCGTCAAGCTGCTCCCGGTCGATCCACCTCCCGCCACCACGGTGGACCGGGTCATCGAGGTGGTGCCTGAGGTGGTGGAAAAGGTCACCGATTTCCTGGAAAAGCAGAAAAAAGCAGACGAGCCCCCGGAGGGAACGGACCACTTTGTGGTGTGACCGCACTGATCTGACAGAATTTGCCGGATCCGGCAGGGAGAGAAAACCGGCGGCCCGGAAAATACTAAGGTCACTTTGTTTGATGGAAGGTGACCATATTGAAACGACTGCTGGCGGCGGCGCTGGCCGCTGGATCTCTGCTCTGCCAGGTGCCCACTGCCCAGGCGGTGGGCACCTCCGCGTCCTCTGCCATCCTGATGGAGGCAGAGAGCGGCCGGGTGCTCTATGAACAAAACGCCCACGAGGAACGGCTCATCGCCAGTATCACCAAGCTGATGACCGCCCTGGTGGCGCTGGAGTCCGGCCACGACCTGGAGGAGACCGTCACAGTGGGGGAGGCCTGCACCCGGGCAGAGGGTTCCTCCCTCTATCTGCGCCCAGGGGAGGAGATCTCGCTGAAGGGGCTGCTCTACGGGGTGATGCTGCGCTCCGGGAACGACGCAGCGCTGGCAGTGGCGGAGCACTGCGGGGGCAGCGTGGAGGAGTTCGTTGGGCGGATGAATGAAAAGGCGGCCCAGTTGGGGATGGTGAACAGCCATTTCGCCAACCCCAACGGGTTGAACGCGGAGGGGCATTACTCCTCTGCCTACGACATGGCCCTGCTGGCCCGGGCCTGCCTGGAGAACGAGGCACTGGCGGAGATCGCCGCCACCAAGAGCGCCACTGTGGACGGCCGGGTGCTGACTAACCACAACAAGCTGCTGTGGCAGTACGAGGGCTGCATCGGCCTGAAAACGGGCTATACAGAAAAGGCGGGGCGGACCCTGGTGTCCGCGGCCCGGCGGGGCGGGATGACGCTGATCGCGGTGACCCTCAACGACCCGGATGACTGGCGGGACCATACCGCCCTGCTGGACTACGGATTTTCCACCTATGCCGCGGTGACGCTGACAGAGGAGGGAAAGGCCGTGGCACGGCGGCCCGTGTCCGGCAGCCTGGTCCCCTTTGTGGAGATCCAGGCGGCAGAGACGGTGCGGATCCCGGTGTGTGAAGAGGACAAAATCGACTGGGAACTCCAGTGGGACCAGGAGGCGCTGGAGGCTCCTCTCCGGGCCGGCGGCAGTGCGGGCCGGATGATCTGCCGGGTGAACGGCGAGGAGGCGGCCTGCGTGCCTCTGGTGTTCGCCCAGGATGTGGAACGTACGCTCCAGCCTCCTGGTGGAATCTGGACTCGGCTTATGGAGCTTTGGAACAGATAAAGAAAGAGAGGGGGGAGTCAGCATGGAGGAGCGCCTGCAAAAGCTGCTGTCAGCCTGCGGGCTGGCCTCCCGCCGAACGGTGGAGCAGTGGATCGAGGCGGGGCGGGTCACCGTCAATGGGACGAAGGCACGGCTGGGGGACAAGGCGGACCTGGACCGGGACCGCATCGAGGTGGATGGCCGGCCGGTCCGGCCCGGCGGAGACCGGCTGTATCTGATGCTGAACAAGCCTCGAGGGTATGTGACCACCCTGTCTGACGAGAAGGGGAGAAAGACGGTGGCGGAGCTGGTCTCCGGATGCGGACGGAGAGTGTGGCCGGTGGGGCGGCTGGACTTGGACTCCGAGGGGCTGCTCCTGCTGACCGACGACGGGGAACTGACCCAGAAGCTGCTCCACCCCAGTCATCAGGTGGAAAAAGAATATCTGGTGTGGGTCACTGGGGACGTGAGCCGGGGGCTGCCGGTGCTGTCCGGCCCCATGGATCTGGACGGCGTGCCGCTGTCCCCGGCCAAGGTGCGGCGGGGGAGGACCAGCGGAGGAGTGACCCAGCTATCCATCACCATCTGTCAGGGGAAAAACCGGCAGGTCCGGCGCATGTGCGGTCAGGCGGGTCTGAAGGTGCTGCGCCTGAAACGGGTCCGGGAGGGAGGGCTCTGCCTGGACCGGACCCTGGGGCCCGGAAAGTGGCGGAGACTGGAGCAGAGCGAGGTGGCCGCCCTGCTGCAAAAGCCCTGATTTTTTGCCCCGTACCGGATAGAACATAAATTTTTTGCAAGATAAAGTTTTTATCCTGCAAAAATGGCTTGCTTTTTTCCGGGAAACAAGGTATCATAAGGAGCTGAAACAGCTGGTTTCCTCAAAGAGAAAAGCAGGAGTTGACCGAGATGAATCGAGACATTTTGACTGTGATCCAGGAAAATATGAGCACCTTCTCCAAAGGGCAGAAGCGGATCGCCAACTATATCCTGGAATCTTATGACAAGGCGGCCTTTATGACCGCCAGCCGCCTGGGCAAGACCGTCAGCGTCAGCGAGTCCACCGTGGTCCGTTTTGCGGCGGAGCTGGGCTATGATGGCTATCCCAGCATGCAGCGTTCCCTGCAAAAAATGATCCGGAACCGCCTGACCTCCGTCCAGCGCATCGAGGTTTCCAATGACCGGATCGGAGATCAGGATCTGCTCTCCAGCGTCCTCCAGTCGGACATCGAAAAGATCCGCCTCACCCTGGAGGAGGTGGATCGCCAGAGCTTTGACCGCGCGGTGGACGCCATCGTCTCCGCACGGAAGATCTACATCATGGGTGTGCGGTCCTCCGCCTCCTTGGCCACCTTCCTCAGCTTCTATTTCAATCTGATTTTCGACAATGTGATCTCTGTGGCGGCCAACACCGCCAGCGAGGTCTTTGAGACCATGCTCCGGGTGGGGGCGGAGGACGTGGTCATCGGCGTGAGCTTTCCGCGGTACTCCAGCCGCACCGTCCAGGCCATGAACTTCGCCCGGGACCGGGGCGCCACCACCATTGCCATCACGGACAGCGAGGCCTCGCCCCTGGCCCCCATCTCCAACTACACACTGAAGGCCCGCAGCGATATGGCCTCCTTCGTGGACTCCCTGGTGGCCCCACTCAGCCTGGTCAACGCCCTGCTGGTGGCGGTGAGCCGGAAGAAAAATGACGACCTGGCCCATACCTTCCAGACCCTGGAGGACATCTGGGATGAGTACGGGGTCTATGAGAAGGTGCAGGACTGACCGATGGCCGATGAACTGATCGTGGTCGGCGGCGGGGCCGCCGGCATGATGGCCGCCATTTCCGCTGCGGAGACGGGAGCGGCCGTCCGGCTGCTGGAGCGCAACCCCAAGGTAGGGCGCAAGCTGTACATCACCGGCAAGGGCCGGTGCAACGTGACCAACCACTGTCCGCCGGAGGAGGTGCTGGCCAGCACGCCCCGGAACGGCCGGTTCCTCTACGGGGCCGTGACCCGTACGCCGCCGGCGTGGGTGGAGGACTTTTTCACCGGCCTGGGGGTCCCGCTGAAGGTAGAGCGGGGCAACCGGGTCTTTCCGGTGTCGGACCGGGCGGCGGATGTCATCGACGCCCTGTTTTTTCATATGAAAAAGCTGAATATCCCGGTGACGCAGGCCCGGGCCTCCCAGATCTGTCTGGAGGAGGGACGGGTGTCCGGGGTGGAGACCGATTGCGGCTTCTTTCCCTGCCGGGCTGCGGTCCTGGCCACTGGCGGCTGCTCCTATCCGGCCACCGGCTCTACCGGCGACGGATATGAGATGGCCCGGGCCTTGGGCCATACTGTGGTCTCGCCCGTTCCATCCCTGGTCCCCTTGGAGGCAGAGGAGGACTTCTGCGGAAAAATGCAGGGCCTGGCGCTGAAAAATGTGTCCCTCCGGGTCAAGAACCAGAAGGGGAAGGTGGTCTATCAGGAGCAAGGGGAGCTGCTGTTCACCCATTTTGGCCTCTCCGGTCCCCTGGTGCTCAGCGCCAGCGCCCATATGCGGGACTTTGCCAGGGAGCAGTACACCTGTGTCATCGACCTGAAGCCGGCTCTGGAGGAACAGAAGTTGGACGCCCGGCTGGTCCGGGAGCTCTCGGAGCAGGCCAACCGGGACTTTCAGAACGTCCTGGGCAGTTTAGTGCCCAGGCTGATGGTGCCCACCGTCATCGCCCTCACCGGCATCCCCGGGGACCGAAAGGCCCACGACATGACCAAGGGGGAGCGCCGCCGCCTGCTGGAGGTCCTGAAGGGCCTTGTGATCCATATCCGGGGTCCCCGGCCCGTTGCGGAGGCCATCATCACCTCCGGCGGGGTGAAGGTGGGGGAGATCGACCCCAAGACCATGGGGTCGAAAAAGGTGCCCGGCCTGTTCTTCGCCGGGGAGCTGATCGACGTGGATGCCTATACAGGGGGCTTCAACCTCCAGATCGCCTGGGCCACCGGCCGGGCGGCAGGGGAAAGCGCCGCCCGGACCTGCCTGGGGCAGGACCTGGGGGGAGCAGGGGCCTGAGTACCGTCGGACCGGAGCGGAGAATCAATCAAATTTTGGAGCGAAATAAGAAATGCAGGAAAAAAGCGTTGCCATCGACGGCCCCGCCGGGGCCGGAAAGAGCACCCTGGCCCGGGCCCTGGCCCGGGAGCTGGGGTATTTGTATGTAGACACGGGGGCCATCTACCGCACGGTGGCCCTGCGGGCCTGGGAGGCAGGGGCGGACCCATCCGACCCGGAGCAGATCGCCCCTCTGCTGAAGGGGCTGGACCTGCGCATGGATTATGGGGCAGATGGTGTACAGCGGATGTACTTGTCTGGACGTGACGTGACAGAGGCTATCCGGGTCCACCAGATCTCCGGACTGGCCTCCCAGGTGGCTGCCCTGCCCCCGGTGCGGGACTTCCTGCTGGACTTTCAGCGCCGTCAGGCCATGGAGCACGACGTGGTCATGGACGGCCGGGACATCGGGACGGTGGTGCTCCCTCACGCCGGGGCAAAGGTCTTCCTTACCGCCGCGCCGGAGGCCCGGGCCCGCCGCCGCCTGCTGGAACTGAAGCAGCGGGGACAGGAGACGGAGCTGGAGACCGTTCTCCGGGACATCGTCCAGCGGGATGAACAGGACCGGAACCGGGCGGTGGCCCCTCTCCGTCAGGCGGAGGACGCTGTGCTGTTGGATACCACGGAGCTGGGACTGGAGGAGAGCCTGAAGGCCCTGATCTCCCTGGTGAAAGGGAGGCTGGCTCAATGAGTACAGAACAGTTCTACCGATTCCTCTATCTCGTCGTCTGGCCCTTTTTCAATCTGTTCCATCCGGTACGCACCGTGGGGCGGGAGCACATCCCAGAGGGGGCGGCGGTGATCTGCCCCAACCATACCGCCCTCAGCGACCCGTTTTTTGTGGCTTTCGCCTTTCAGAAAAAGAACCCTCTGCGGGTGATGGCCAAGATCCAGCTGATGCGGGTGCCCGTGATCGGCTGGCTGCTGGGCAAGGCGGGCATCTTCGGAGTGGACCGGGGCCATGCGGACATGCACGCGGCCAAGACGGCTCTGCGCTGCCTGAAAGAGGGGCACAAGCTGCTCATCTTCCCCGAGGGGACCCGCGTGGAGGAGGGGGAGAACGTGGACGCCAAGGCGGGAGCGGCCATGTTTGCCACCCGGACGGGGGTGCCCATCGTCCCCATGTACATCCCGGCGCAGAAGCACTGGTTCCGCCCTACCACTGTGGTGATCGGCGAGCCTTACTATCCCCAGATCCAGGGGCGGCGGGCCACGGCGGAGGAAAATCAGGAGATCGCCCGTGAGATCATGCGGCGCATCCACGCACTGGGGGGACTTCCCCAGTGAAGATAAGGATCGCAAATTCGGCCGGCTTCTGCTACGGCGTGCGCCGGGCGGTGGAGCTGGCGGAGGGGGCCGCCCGGTCCGGCGAGCCCTGTGTGATGCTGGGTCCCATCATCCACAACCAGGACATGATGGACCATCTGGCCCGCCATGGCCTGCGGGCGGTGGTCAGGCCGGAGGAGGTCCCGGAGGGGAGCGAGGTCATCATCCGCTCCCATGGGGAGAGCCGCGCTGTCCACGAGGGCCTGCATGCCCGGGGCGTCCGCATCCTGGACGCCACCTGTCCCAATGTTACCCGTATCCATCAGATCGTGGCCCGGGCTGAGGAGCAGGGGAGGCAGCCCATCATCATCGGAACCCGGGACCACCCGGAGGTGCTGGCCATTGCGGGCTGGTGTTGCCGCCCGGTGGTCCTGTCTGGAGCGGAGGAGCTGGAAAACTGGCTGGCGGAGGACCCGTCCCGACGCCAAATGCCACTCACTTTTGTGTCCCAGACCACGGCCATCCGCAGGGTTTGGGATTCCTGCGTGAAAAAAGCAAAAAAAGAGTGTACAAACGCAGAATTTTTTGATACAATATGTGGAGCGACATCAAAACGCCAGGAAGAGGCCGTCCAGCTGGCCGCCCAGTGCGGCGCGATGGTGGTCATCGGCGACCGCCAGAGCTCCAATACCAGGAAGCTGGCGGAGCTCTGCCGGGAAGTCTGTCCATCTGTCCAGCTGATCGAGCGGGCAGATGACCTGGAGTTGTCTCCTCTGCGGGGGACAGAGACTGTCGGTATCACTGCGGGCGCATCCACGCCTGCGTGGATAATAAAGGAGGTCTGTGACAAAATGAGCGACGAAATCATGGAGATCGAGGAATCCTTCGCTGACATGCTGGAGAGATCGATCAAAACTTTGAATACGGGGGATAAGGTAACTGGCGTTATCACTGGGATCACGCCGACTGAGATCTATGTGGATCTGGGCACCAAGCACGCCGGCTACATTCCCGTATCCGAGCTGACTGATGACCCCACCGCAAAGGTGGAAGATCTGGTCAAGGTAGGGGACGAGATCGAGACCTTTGTGGTCCGCGTCAACGACCAGGAGGGTGTTGTCACCCTGTCCAAGAAGCGCCTTGACGTGGTCAAGGGCTGGGAGGACGTGGAGGCCGCCCAGGAAGAGCAGACTGTCATGGAGGGCGTCGTCACCGAGGACAACAAGGGCGGCGTTGTGGTGTCCGTAAAGGGCGTGCGGGTCTTCGTTCCCGCCTCCCAGACCGGCCTGCCCCGGGAGACTCCCATGTCCGAGCTGCTGAAGAAGAAGGTTCGCCTGGTCATCACCGAGGTGAACCGTGCCCGTCACCGCGTGGTGGGCTCCATCGCCAAGGTGCAGCGCGCCGAGCGCGCCGCCGCCGCAGAGAAGGTCTGGGCCGAGATCGAGGACGGCAAGCACTACACTGGCGTGGTGAAGTCCCTGACTTCCTACGGCGCTTTCGTGGACATCGGCGGCGTGGACGGCATGGTCCACATCTCCGAGCTGTCTTGGAGCCGCATCAAGCACCCCTCCGAGGTGGTCTCGGTGGGCGACACCGTGGATGTGTATGTGATCTCCGCCGACAAGGAGAAGAAGAAGATCTCCCTGGGCATGAAGGACCACAGCCAGGACCCCTGGACCGTGTTCACTTCTCAGTACCAGGTGGGCGACGTAGCCAATGTCCGCGTCGTTAAGCTGATGACCTTCGGCGCCTTTGCCGAGATCGTCCCCGGTGTGGACGGCCTGATCCACATTTCTCAGATCGCTGACCACCGCATCGAGAAGCCCGGCGACGTGCTGGCTGAGGGAGAAAAGGTGGACGTGAAGATCACCGACATCGACATGGAGAACAAGAAGGTCTCCCTGTCCATTCGTGCACTGCTGGAAGAGCCCGAGGCTGAGGAGGACGCTCCTGCCGAGGAGTGATCCCGCCCTAATCCTATTTTACCATGAAAAACAGCTCCCTCTGCCACGGCAGAGGGAGCTGTTTTTCTGATCCGGTCCTGTAGGGCACTGCTCCAGGTCCCTGACTGGTGGGAGGCCATATGGACCAGAAAGCCGCTCATCCGGGGGATAAAAAGTAGCCGAATGGAGGCGTTATGGTGGATTTTTCATAAAATTTACTTGCAAGAGAGGGAATAGATTGGTATAATAAGACTGGAAAATCAGAAATTCTGGTCTATTTTGGAGGTGAGACTGTTGTTTCAGGTAGGGGATAAGATCGTCCATCCCATGCACGGAGCAGGTATCGTAGAGAGTATCGTCCAAAAGAAGGTAAACGGTGTAATGCGGGATTACTATGTGTTGAAGCTCCCGGTGCGTGCGATGGTGGTCATGATCCCCACAGACAACAGTGAAGAGATTGGAGTGCGCCCCATCGTGGACCGGGAGCAGGCCGACCAGGTGCTGGCGGCCATCCCCGGCATAGAGGTGGACATGACCCAGAACTGGAACCGACGGTACCGGGAAAATCTGGAGCGCCTGAAGAGCGGGAACCTGCTGGAGGTGGCCCGGGTGGTGAAGGGGCTGATGCTCCGGGAGCTGGAACGGGGGCTTTCCACTGGGGAGCGGAAGATGCTCCACTCGGCTAAGGAGATCCTGATCTCAGAGATCGTACTGTCCCAGAGCTGTACCTATGAGGATGTGGAAGCGCGCATAAATACGGCGCTGAACTAATATGCTGGGAGAGAAGCGCGGGCAAAAAGGGACCGGATGGTCCCTTTTTTCAGGCAGGAAGGTGAACCGATTGGCAGGAATTTGGAAACGATTGGCCCAGAGAAAGGGCAGAGGGGTGCCCATCTGCTCGGTGGTGATCCCAGCGGCAGGGTCCTCCTCCCGGATGGAGGGGATCGACAAGATCCTGGAGCCCCTGGGGGAACTCCCGGTGCTGGTGCGCACCCTTCAGGTGTTCCAGAGCTGCGATCTGGTCCATGAGGTGATCGTGGTCACCCGGGAGGATCTGATCGTCCCCGTGAGCCAGCTGTGCAGGGATTTTATGCTGGATAAGGTGACCAAGGTGATGGTAGGAGGCGCCGAGCGGGTTCTCTCCGTCCGGATCGGGGTGCAGGAGGCCCGCCGGGACGCGGCGCTGATCGCCATCCATGACGGGGCGCGGCCGCTGCTGAGCCGGGAGGTGCTGGAGGAAGTGCTGAAAAAGGCTGCGGTTACCGGGGCGGCGGCGCCGGCCATTCCCATGGTGGATACCATCAAGCGGGCAGAGCGGGGCGTTGTGGTGGAGACGATGGACCGCTCCAGCCTGTGGGCGGTCCAGACGCCCCAGGTCTTTGAGGCGTCCCTGATCCGGGCGGCCCTTGAAAAGGCGGTGGCGGATGGGGAGACTCTCACAGATGACTGCGCCGCTGTGGAGCGGATCGGGATGAAGGTCTCCCTCACTCGGGGAGACAGGGAGAACATCAAGCTGACCACCCCCTTCGACCTGATGGTGGGGGAGGCGATCATCCGGCAGAGGGAGGGATATTGAGTGACACGGATCGGACAGGGATACGATGTGCACCGCCTGGCAGAGGGCCGGAAGCTGATCCTGGGGGGAGTGGAGATCCCCTATGAGCGGGGGCTCCTGGGCCATTCGGACGCGGACGTCCTCACCCACGCAGTGATGGACGCCCTGTTGGGCGCGGCGGCACTGGGAGACATCGGTTGCCACTTTCCGGACAGCGACCCGGCCTACGCCGGAGCGGACAGTCTAGCCCTGCTGGACCAGGTGATGCAGCTGCTCCATGCGGAGGGATGGCAGGTAGAAAATGTGGATGCCACAATCCTGGCCCAGCGGCCTAAATTAGCGCCCTATCTGGGTGGTATGGCGGATCATCTGGCCGCTCATATGGGAGTGGAGCTGGGACAGGTGAATGTCAAAGCGACCACAGAGGAGGGGCTTGGCTTCACTGGAAGTGGAGAGGGGATGGCTGCCCATGCGGTCTGCCTGCTGACAAAAGAATAACGGAAAATGGAGCGGGGGGGGGGGGGGGGGGGGCGGGGGGGCGGGCGGG